>JBIIFN010000131.1:0-6627 GCA_044237325.1 Algoriphagus sp. | reverse complement strand
GGAGGAGAATTTTCGCGCTTGCTTTTTGCGATCAAGTATTTGATGGCAGATAAGATGGCGCTGCCCACCTTGATTTTTGATGAGATTGATACGGGTATTTCTGGGGAGGTAGCCATGCAAATGGTGCGCATGATGCAGGAGATTGCGCAGCGACACCAAGTGATCTGCATCACCCACTTGCCTCAAGTGGCGGCCAAAGGAGAGACGCATTATTTTGTGTACAAAGACAATACCACCGACAAAACGGTGTCAAAAATCAAACTTCTCGAGCCCGAGGAGCGTGTAGAAGAACTAGCTAAAATGATCGCTGGGGCCAATCCTTCAGCAGCGGTTCTTGCTAGTGCAAAAGAGCTCCTGATGAATTGAGGGAGGAACTCCTAAATTTTGATTAGTTTTACCGCAGTTTTTGAATTCAATCCCATCGCTATATGCCAGAAAATTTGCTAAAAGGAAAAGTAGGAATCATCACAGGAGCGCTTGATGAAAATTCCATTGCATGGAAAACAGCGCTTAAGGTGAAGGAACAAGGCGGAAGATTTGTCTTGACCAATGCCCCCATTGCCATGCGCATGGGTGCCATCAAAGAACTTGCCGAAGAGTGTAATACCATCGTTGTAAGTGCCGATGCCACTGTTGTGGAAGATATTGAAAAGCTCTATGCCGAGGCAAAGGAGTTTTTGGGTGCGGATTTTGACTTTTTGCTGCATTCTATCGGCATGTCGCCTAACATCCGTAAGGGCAAGGCCTATGGTGATCTTAACTACGATTGGGCGATGAAGTCTTACGATGTATCGGCTATCTCTTTTCACAAGATGATGCAAGTGGCAGAGAAAATGGACGTAATGAAAGAGTGGGGGTCTATCGTTGGACTTTCCTATATCGCAGCGCAACGCATCTATCCTTTTTACACGGATATGGCTGATGCCAAGGCGCTGTTGGAAAGTATTGCTAGAGGCTACGGCTACCGTTATGGCAAACTCAAGAAAGTACGTGTAAACACGATCTCCCAATCGCCTACCAAGACGACGGCAGGAACTGGCATCGGTGGCTTTGATTCGTTCTATAATTTTGCAGAAGCACTTTCTCCGCTAGGCAACGCCTCCGCGGAATCTTGTGCTGACTACATCGTTACCATGTTCTCGGACATGACGCGAATGGTCACCATGCAAAACCTCTTTCATGACGGAGGCTACTCCTTTACCGGGATCTCCGAAGAAATTATGGATAAGTTTAAGGATATCTAATCCCTACTTAATGACAAAAAGCCCCGTACCCACGGGGCTTTTTTGTTGCAACTCCTTTTAATAGGACTAATGAATCTCCACTTCTTCACCACTAACCAGAGAAAATAAAGGTTTAAGTTCAAGGTGGCGGTCAGTCGACCGTGGACCTTCGTCTGTGGACGATTTGCGTTAATCATAAAAACATTTTTTCATTTCTAGATTTCCCCTAACTTATACCCTTCAAGAATCCCTTTCTGCTATGTTGAAAAAAATATCTCTGCTCTGCCTCGCCTTTGTCACAAGTGCCGCATGGACAGTAGCTCAAATTATGCCTTCTCCAGCTCGGGCTGAAGGAGAAGGGCCGTATGAAAAACTCATCATCCGTGGGGTTACGCTTATTGATGGTACCGGGGCACCCCCTCTAGGCCCTGTCGATATTGTGGTAGAAAAAAACCGCATCACCCAGATTCAAGCAGTTGGTTATCCTGGTGTGCCCATCAATGAAAATCGTCGTCCCAAAGCAGATGATAAGACTAAAGTGATGGACTTGACGGGACATTACTTGTTACCCGGCTTGATTGATATGCACGGCCACATTGGTGGCTCTGGTCAGGGTACTCCTGCTGAGTATGTATTCAAATTATGGATGGCACACGGGATCACCACCGTCCGAGACCCATCGGCAGGCAATGGCCTTCCTTGGGTATTGGAGCATAAAAAGAAGGCGGCTGCCAATGAAATTACCGCCCCTAGAATTCTTGCTTATACTGCCTTTGGTCAGGGTGCAAAAGGCCCCATTACGACTGCGGAGCAAGCAAAAGCATGGGTCAATGAAAACAAAGCAAAGGGTGCTGATGGCATTAAGTTTTTTGGCGCCAAGCCTGAAGTAATGGAGGCGGCAATCTCTGAAAATAAGCGGATTGGACTCAAATCAGCCATGCACCACCAGCAGTTGGATGTGGCACGTTGGAATGTGCTGCATTCCGCCCGTGCAGGGCTCACTACCATGGAACACTGGTACGGGCTTCCTGAGGCGCTATTCACGGACCGTACGATTCAAAACTTCAGGTTGGATTACAATTACCAAAATGAGCAGCACCGCTTTGCAGAAGCAGGAAAACTCTGGCAGCAGGCAGCTCCACCATTCTCCGAGCATTGGAATAAGGTGATGAATGAGTTGCTGGAGTTGGATTTCACCTTAGATCCTACACTCAATATCTACGAGGCCAACAGAGACTTGATGCGTGCACGTACACAGGAGTGGCATGGTGTGTATACGCTGCCTTCACTTTGGCGTTTTTACGCTCCCAACCGTCAGTCTCACGGTTCTTACTGGTTTGACTGGACTACTGAAGAAGAAGTACTATGGAAAGATAATTACCGTCTTTGGATGACCTTTGTCAACGAATACAAAAACCGTGGAGGTAGAGTGACCGCCGGTTCGGACTCAGGGTTTATCTACCAGCTGTATGGCTTTGCCTACATTCGTGAACTCGAAATGTTGCGTGAGGCAGGATTCCATCCTTTGGAAGTTATCCGCGCTGCGACTATGCATGGTGCAGAAGCGCTGGGCATGGACAAAGAGATCGGTACCGTAGAAGTGGGAAAGTTGGCTGACTTTGTAATCCTGGAAGAAAATCCCCTACAAAACCTCAAGGTATTGTATGGTACAGGTGCCATCCGTGTAAACGACAAGAACGAGCCTGTGCGCGTTGGTGGAGTTAAATACACCGTGAAGGACGGCATCGTGTACGATGCAAAGCAGCTATTGCAAGACGTACGAAACATTGTAGACCAGCACAAGGCCAGAGAAAATGCACGCATAACTCAGCCAGGCTTGGATTGGTAAGTACTTGATTCACCTCAGTTGGTGAAGATGAGGAGAGAACGTGTTCGCATCTCTCCTCATTTTTTGTTTTAGGCTATCCTCTCCCAAATTCACCTTTTTTCCCTATACCTCAAATGCCTTATCTCTCTCTACCCCAAATCAACCTGTATTACGAAGAGCATGGAACTGGATCAGAAACTTTAGTTTTTGCCCACGGCCTGCTCTGGAGTCACAAGATGTTTGCCGCGCAAGTCGCCGAATTTTCCAAGACCTACCGCGTGATTGCCTACGACCACCGTGGACAGGGAAAAAGTGAAGTCAAGGGCCCCTATGATATGGATACGGTAGCAGACGATGCCGCCGCATTGATCCGGCAGTTGGGGAATGGGCCGGTGCATTTTCTAGGTTTATCTATGGGAGGCTTTGTTGGTATGCGCCTTGCTGCCCGGCATCCGGAGTTGATCCGAAGCCTGGTGCTTTTGGATACTTCTGCCAATGCAGAACCTTCCGAAAATTTACCGCAATACAAGTTGTTGAATGGGGTGGTTCGTTGGTTGGGCATTATTCCTCCCGTGGCCAACAAGGTGATGAAGATCATGTTTGCACAGAGTTGGCTCAGCAACTCCGCCAATACACAAGCGATTGCCCTCTGGAAAAAAGAAATTATCGCCAACAAAAGAAGTATTGTTGGTCCAGTGGAAGGTGTGATTTACCGAAAAGGTGTGGTAGAAGAGCTGCCGCGAATCAGTTGCCCAACGCTAGTGTTGGTGGGTGAGGAAGACGTGGCGACAGTGCCTGAGAAGTCGGAATTTATTCAAAAAAATATTGCTGGTGCAGTCTTGCACCGGATCAAAGGCGCGGGACATAGCAGCTGTATTGAGCAGGCGGCGGAAGTAAACCGATTGATCGGGGATTGGCTAGCCAGGTAAAGACCTCCTCCCCGAAGGGAGAAGGTGCTTAGTTTAGTTGGATTGGAATACGCGAACGTAATCCACGATTAAGTGCTGAGGAAAAGCAGTAGTCTGGTTAGGTAAGCCAGGCCAGTTGCCACCTACGGCCACGTTGAAGATGAAGAAGAAGCTTCTTCGAAATTCGTCTAGTTCTGCTGGAGTAGTATCGATGACGTGGTATTGTTTGTTGTCTACCAACCAGCGGATGGAAGTTGCATCCCAAATGATGGAATACACAGCAAATTGATCCGAAAAGGTACCTGAAGGTAGTGTGGTTTTTCCGCCAAACTGGGCATGCTTGCCTTCGTTTTGCCAGTGTACCGTGCCATGGACTGTATTTTCGCGACCATTGCCACCAATCATTTCCATGATGTCAATTTCGCCACAAGCAGGCCAGCTTACCGTGGTGTAGTTGGCTCCGAGCATCCAAAGTGCGGGCCAAATGCCCTGTCCTTTAGGTAGCGCTGCGCGAATGTCTATCCTTCCGTAGCGGAATTCTTTTTTGCCCTTCGTGATGATTCTAGAGGAGGTGTATTCCTTTCCACCGAAGGATTCTTTTTTGGCAGTGATGACTAGATGCCCGTCTTGGATGCTGGTGTTTTGGGTGCGGTAAAACTGCAGTTCGTTGTTTCCCCAGCCGTTGGTGCCATTCCCTGTTTCGAAGGTCCAAAGGTCTGTGTTTAGCGATTTTCCTTCAAATTCATCCGCCCAAACCAAACTCATGTTGGGGTAAGTTGTAGGTGAGGTTGCTCCTACCTTTGGAATCGTCGCAAGGGGAGTATTCTGATCTGGGCCTGACTTGTCATCGGGTACGCATCCGCAAACCCCTATTGCAAGTAATAAGGTCGATAAAAGTAGTTTATGCATGGGTGTAAAAATAAAACCGCCAGAGGATGATCTCTGGCGGTTAGGTTACTTATTGTGAGATTAACTTAAAAGTCCACCAGACGCCTGTTCCAGTTTCGATCTGGATGGTCATTCGCTTCACGCCTGCTGTTTCTACCAAGCTTGTTACTCTGTAGGATACTTCACTAGGTACCGCAACGTTTGGAAGCTCACCCGCATTTACTGCTTTAGGCAAGGCTAGGTGTGCACCTGCACCAACTAGCTTAAGCGTTGCTCCATCGTAGGTGTAAGTATAGTTGCCTTTACCGTCGTGGGGCGCCTTTGGAGCTCCGCAACCATCAGCACCTTGCCATCCTTCTAGCCAGGTTTGGGTACCCATGTTCATGGTGTATGAGCCATTTGCGTTGAAAGTAAATACATCGTCAAAGAAACATGCTCTTGTCGTCACATCAGCAGTGGTATTGAACCACCACTCTCTGCTGCCTGCAGTTGGCCCTACGGTCATGGCACCTTCTACAGGTTCCATTTTCCAATCACCAACGATAGCTGCACTTGCTGCTGGTCCTGAGATGAGTTTGAAGTCCCACCACACGCCGTTGCCTGCTTGTACACGTAAAGTCATTCTTCGGGTGTTGCCCTGCTTGGTTTGCTCTACGATAGTGTAGGCGATTTGTGAAGCGATTGCTGCACCGTTGGAGATTTCTCCAGCATTATTCACTTTCGCTAGACCTACGTGTGCTCCCTGACCCACCAAAGTGAGGGTAGTGGAGGTGTAGGTGTACGTAAATGCCTTTGTGCCATCGAAAGGAGCTTTTGGAGCGCCGCAACCATCAGCAGCCACACCTTGCCATTGTTCTAACCAAGTAACGCCATCCAAGCCCATTTTAAAGGCTCCATTTTCTTCAAAGGTGTACTTATCGTCGAAGAAACATGCTCTTGCTGTTACGTCGCCGAGGGAGTTTTGCCACCACTCTGAGCTACCTGGGGTAGGGCCTACTTTCATGGCGCCTGCAATAGGCTCCATGGTCCAAACACCAGTGATATCAAAAGCAGGCTTGCTGGATGCTACCGTGAAGGAGACATTCTCTGCGCTTTCGTTGCCATTGGTATCTTTGGCTTTTACGTCAAGGTTGTAGTTGCCTGGGATAAATCCACCGGCTACTCTAATGGTTACTTTTTCATTTTCACCACTCAATTCTTTTCCTCCTGTAGATACACTTGTACCTCCTCTGGTGATGGTGTACGTGTAGGAAGCAAGGGTACTAATTCGTCCGTCGTCTACGCCGTCAAAGAAGGTGACGTCTACAACGAAATCTTGTTTCTCTGTTAGGCCACTGGTGATGGCACTCAAGGTAATCTTGGGTGGCATGTCCACAATGGGTACATCAGAGAATCCGTTGTCACAAGCCCAAAATAGACCGACAACTGCACATAGCGCTACGCACTTAGAAACTATTTTTTTCATGGGTTTACTTTTTTTTTTTGTAAATATCTGCACTTTACTCAAGACTTCATTTACGCCCAACCTACAAGTATTCATCATTCGAATAAAAATACTACATCAATAATACATCAATTGCTAAAAAGCGTTCTTAATCCAACAATATGCAGTTTTTCGTGTTTTGCTAATTACACAGTATCTTTCACAATGGGCTTGGTAGTTCGACGTCAATTTTCATATCGCTTGGGGCTTGGAGTCCTGGTATTCTGCTGTCTTTTTGCCCGTAGTTTGTCGCTGTATGCCCAGGATATTTCCCGTTTTGGTGGGGTTCCATTTGTG
>JBIIFN010000272.1:0-3757 GCA_044237325.1 Algoriphagus sp. | reverse complement strand
GCTAGGGTTTTGAGTTTACCATTCAATAGGATTCCGTTCCAGATCTCCTTGTCATAGGGCAGGGCAGAGATGCCGTGGCTCATGCCCGAAGTATGGCTGAGTACTTGTCGAATGGTGATGGGAGTGGGTGCAGGGTGAGTTCCTGCGGACGACCCTTTGGTAGGGTCGTTGACGACTTGTAGATTGGCATAGTCGGGAAGATATTTAGAAACTGGATCGTCCAGTTGAAACTTGCCCTCGTCGTAGAGCGTCATCAATGCCACCGAGACAATAGGCTTGGTCATCGATTGGATAAAGTAGAGTTCATCTCCGCGTAATGGATCCTTGGACTCGCGATCCCGTAGGCCGTGAGTTTGGTCGTAGACCAGTTTACCGTCCTGAAAGACCATGCCGTGAACCCCTACCAATCTTCCTTCTTGGACTTCAGTGGAAAGGTAGTTGTCAAATGCTGCAAAGGATTGAGCTTGGAGCTGGAGTTGAAATCCTAGCAGGAGGCTGAGAGCAAGGACGAGGAAGGTCGATTTTTTCATGGGGTGTCTTTTCTATGTCTGAATTTAAATAGAAATGAATTGATATCAATCCACAAGTAAATAATCATATCACCTTGTTGGGGTTAGTATTATGTCTCCAGCATTCTAACACCCTTTCAGGGTTTTCATCGTATGACCTACCTAATCCCGAAGGGATGAAATGATACTAGGTGAAATGATGCCAGCTGGAATAATTAGGAATGAATCCATCAAAATGCATCCATCAAAACCCTGAAAGGGTGGTAGGATTATGTTGGTGGATAATGAATATTAGAAATGTCACCCCGTAGGGGTTGGGGATTGGGATTTTTATTCTTTCTATAATTTTCCCACCCTTCCAGGCTTTTTATCGTATAAGCTACCTATTCCCGAAGGGATGAAATGAAACTAGTGAAATGATGCTAGGATTTTTTGGAACGATTGAATGATTTTTTAAACGATAGGATTTATGGCAGGTAGCTATTCACAGATTTATTTACAGTATGTTTTTGCAGTAAAAGGGAGGCAAAATTTATTGCAGAAACCATGGCGTGAGGAGGTGTTTAAATACATTTCTGGAATCATTAAAGGGAAAAACCAAAAGCCCATTATTGTAAATGGTGTTTCTGATCATGTCCATGTTTTTGTTAGTTTGAGACCAGCGATGCCCATTCCTGATCTTATTCGGGATATTAAAAACAACTCAAGCAATTTTATCAATGAAAATAAATGGGTAAAAGGCAAGTTTTCCTGGCAAGAGGGATACGGTGTTTTTTCATATTCTCATTCCCAAATTGATAAGGTGTATAGATACATCGCAAATCAAGAAGCCCAACATGAAAAAAAGACCTTCAAAGACGAATACGTTGATTTTCTCGTAAAATCTGAAGTAGACTACGATGAGAGATACTTGTTTGAAACGTATCCGGATACATGATGCCGGCCATGATCATACAATCCTGTCACCCCGTCGGGGTTGGGGAGGGGTGGTATTAGAATCATTCCAAGAATAATGACACCCCTTCGGGGTTTTTGTGGATTGTTTTTGATTCCAATCTATGATTATGTCACCCCGTTGGGGTTGGTTGTGAATTACAATCATAATGCTAGAATTATATCACCCCGTAGGGGTTGGGGTTTGGAATTACAATCATGATTCTAGGATTATATCACCCCGCTGGGGTTGGGGGTTGCACAATCATGAGGCTAGGATTATGACGTTAGGATAATGATACCCCGTGGGGTTGGCTGGATGCACCCTTTTTGGTATTTTTCTCGCACTAGGAATTAAATCCCGAAGGGATGAAATGTTCCTAGAAATCAAAATCGAATGGAACATCAACCCTGAAAGGGTGGCAAGATTGTTATGTAAAACATAGACACGAAAATCTGAAAAGGGGAGGTAAGCCTACTTCCCGATACAAAACTTACTGAAAATATTGACCAGCAAATCGTCTGTGGTCACTTCACCGGTGATCTCACCCAAGTAGTGCAGTGCACGGCGGATATCCATCGCCAAAAAGTCGTTGGTCACCAACTGATCCAATCCGCCCAGTACCTCGAGCAAAGACTCCCGCGTTTTGGTTAGGCTGTCGTAGTGACGCACGTTAGTTACGACGGTATTTCCGGTACGGAACTTATCCAAATTGACCAGCTCAAGAATTCGGTTTTTAAGTAATTCCAGGTTTTCCTTATTACCCGCAGAGATAAACAACATGTCAGGATGCTTTGAAGCTAAATCCCTCACTATATTTTCTTTAGCTGCATCAAGCTTATTTCCTACTTTAAGGTAAGGAACCCCTAGATTATCTAATTTATTCAGGTCCTGATGCACTTCAACCAGGTCGGTATCGCTCAGATCAAATAGGTACAGAATCAATGAGGCCGTACGCATCTTTTCCTGCGTTCGGCTCACCCCAATGGCCTCAATGGTGTCTGTAGTTTCCCGTAATCCTGCGGTATCGATAAATCGGAAGATCACGCCACCCAAACTAAGCTCGTCTTCAATAAAGTCCCTCGTCGTGCCCGCAATGTCGGAGACGATGGCTTTTTCCTCGTTGAGTAATGCATTCAATAGGGTAGACTTGCCTGCATTGGGCTTACCAGCAATCACGGTAGGCACACCATTCTTGATGACATTGCCCAAGTCAAAACTTAAAATTAGTTCTTCCACAAGGCGCAGAATGCGTTCCACGAGTTGTCGCAACCCATCTCGGCTGACAAACTCCACATCTTCTTCCGAAAAGTCGAGCTCCAACTCAATCATCGAAGCAAAGTGAATCAGTTGGTTGCGAAGCTCCTGAATTTCGGAACTAAAGCCGCCACGCATCTGATTGAGCGCGGCTTGGTGGCTGCTCTCAGAGTCGGAATGGATTAGATCTGCGACTGCCTCTGCTTGGGCGAGGTCAAACTGCCCATTTAGGAAGGCTCGCTGTGTAAATTCCCCTGGCTTGGCCAAGCGAATGCCCTTGCGTACAAATAGCTTCAGCACCTGATTGACGATATAGGAGGAACCATGTGTGGAGATCTCTACTACATTTTCCTTGGTAAAGGAGCGTGGTCCTTTGAATAGGGATACGAGTACCTCATCAATGATTTTTTCGCCATCACGAATCGTGCCCAAGTGAATGGTATGGGAGGGCTGTTCCTCCAAGTTTTTCCCAAAAAAGACCTCATTACAAACGCGAATGGCATCTTTGCCTGAAATGCGAATCACGGCAATGGCACCAACACCTTGCGGGGTGGCTAGGGCAATAATGGTATCCTCGCGCTCCGAAAGAGAGAAACTCATGGGGTCTTTTTAAAGGCTTTATCAATCAACTCCGCCAGCCCTGCAAGAAATTCCGCAGGGGCTCGATAGCCAGGCAGTTGGGCGATGTTTTGCAAACTGGGCTCAATCACCACAAAGTTGGGGTAGGAATTTACCCGCATGGAGGCAGCCATTTGGGCTTCGGTAAAGGTTTTGCCCATAAATTCAAAGCTTCGCTTGGTGTCTTCTGCATTGAGTTTCACTGCGTAAAAGTTCTGCCGAAAATGCGCAATCACCTGTGGATCGGTGAAGGTATCTTTATCCATTTTTTTGCACCAGCCACACCAGTCGGTGTAGACATCGACCAAGATCATTTTTGGGCTTTTGGCATTGGCAGCGATGGCCTCCTCAAACTTCATCCATTGGATCTGCTCCTGTGCTTGCACAATTAAGGAGGTTAGGAAAAAAAGCAAGAAAATGGGAAGTGATTTCATAGCAA
>JBIIFN010000028.1:0-18636 GCA_044237325.1 Algoriphagus sp. | reverse complement strand
AGCAAGTCGATTCAAGAGGCAAACGTCTTATTTTCGGGAGAAGTTCCTCGCCAAGCCCAGCGCCAGCTTTTGCTCAGCAGGGCAGAGGCAAAGAAGAAGGCGCCAGCTACGGCCACCATCATGCCTGCGATGGAACTGTCAATCCAGTAGGCAAGATAGTATCCCAAAATGGCAATTAAAATTCCTAGCCCAGCAGTGAGGCGAAGAAGTGGAATCAAGCTTTTGGTCCAGAGGTAGGCAGTGGCGGGAGGTACCACAAGCAGCGCAACCACCAAGATGGCCCCTACAGACTCAAAACTGCTCACCGTGGTATAGGACACCATGCTCATCAGCGCCAGGTTAACACCCTTGGCAGGAATACCAATGGAGCTACTAAAGTTTTCATCGAAGCTAGTTAGGGACAACTCCTTAAAAAGCAGGTATATAAATCCAGTAACTAAAAAGAAATTTAGGCCGGCAAGCCAGGTAATTCGTGGTCCAAAATTAAGCCCACTCGGGGTAATCCAGAGGTCGATGGGTAGGTAGGCGATTTCCCCATACAGTACGCATTCCTGATCTAGGTCTACCTTGTATGCAAACAAATTGATCAAGATAATACCTATGGCAAAGAGCAACGTAAAGGTGATGCCGATGGAAGCATCGAGCTGCACTTTGGCTTTTTTGCGTAGCGCATCGATCATGAGCGTGGACAGGATGCCAAGAAGGCCTGCACCGATGATTACTTCCAAACTTCTTTGGCTACCGGACACAAAATAGCCGATTACAATGCCGGGAAGTACGGCATGGGAGATGGCATCACCCGTCATGGACATTTTGCGAAGCAAGAGAAAAACACCTAAGAATCCGCAGGAGATGGCAATCAGCGCTCCGGTGAGGATGATGAGCAGGGCATTGGTATCAACGGTCATGGGTTTCGCGGGGAATAGTTTCTTGGTGAGGACCTTTGGCTGGGTAGTTGAGACGCTGCTCTAGGAGTGCTTCAAGTTCGGGGGTAAGCAAGTGCTCCATCTGCTCGGCAGACTCGTGTACGTGATCTGGGGCAATGTTCATGGACTCGTTGAGGTAGAGCTCCCAGAGGCGGTGCAGGCGGACAATCCGCATGGCATCGGATACGCCAGGACTGCTCAAGCGTATTCCTTGGGCATCCTGGACCACAAATCCTTCGGCACGTAACTCAAGTAAGGAATGGTTGATTGCTGCTTTGTGAAAAGGGTAGAGTGCGTGTATCTCCGATAGGGAAAGGGTTTCTTTTTTTGCCTCACGTGCCTTAAATAGCGCTTTCATCAAGTGATCTCTGTGGGTCTTGTTGAGGTAGCTGCGTCGAGCAAGGTAGCGACGCAGGAGGCCGCTTTTTGGTGAGAAAATAAAAGACAGCAAGGCAAACAAAGACAAAAAGACCACTACCCAAGGGCCTGTAGGCATCTGGGGCAGCACAAAGGAAATATAGGTACCCAAAATTCCCGACACGATAGAGAATAGTGCCGCTAGTAGGAGGAGTGGCTGAAGTCGGTTGGTCCAAAAGCGTGCAGCCGCACCAGGCGTAATCAGCAAGGCCGCCATTAGGACAACGCCAATGGCTTGAATGCCAATCACCACAGCCAGGATCATGAGTACGTTAAACACAAAGCGGATGCTGCCCATGGGAAAGCCAATGGCCCGCCCAAAGTTGGGATCGAATACCATCAATCGGAACTCTTTCAGAAAGAGGCTTAACACCAACAAAATGGTCAATGAAAGCCCTCCATAGAGCAGCAGGTCGGTTTCTGAGATGCCGATGGCGTTGCCAAAAATGAAGGAATTAAGGCCAGCGATCTCTGGATTTCCTGATTTTTGAAGCGCGGTCAAAAGCACAATTCCTACCCCAAAAAACACGGATAGGATACTGGCAATGATGCTGTCCTCGCTCAACTTGGTATTTCGCTTGAGCCAGGAAGTCAAGAAAGTGGCCAGCGCACCTGAGAGAAAAGCGCCAGTAATGATGTAGCGAGGATCCTTTTCTCCGGCCAGAATAAAGCCCAAGCAAATGCCAGGCAAGACGGCATGGGAGATGGCATCGCCGAGGAGGGCTTTCTTGTCAAGAAAAGAAAAGGTGCCCACGTAAGCGGATCCGATGCCCAAGAGGGTGATGCCCAGCACTACCCAGGTGATGGAGGGGTCTTGAAACGTGAAGAAGTACAGGAAATCTTCCATATCAACTTTTTAGTGGGTTGAAGTCTTGCTTGCGGATCAGGTCGGTCACTTGGGTGAGTAGGTTGAGCTTGCCACCGTAGGTTTTGCGAAGCAGCTCCTCAGTCATCACCTGATCCTTGGGGCCTGAGGCCACGAGGTGCAGGTTGAGCATGATGCACCACTCAAAGAAGTTCATCGCACTGTGGATGTCGTGGTGTACGACCAGTACTGTTTTGCCACTTCGGGCCATGTCTTGGAGCAACTGGAAGATGGCGGTTTCGGTAGCCATATCCACACCCGCAAAAGGCTCATCCATCAGGTACAAGTCTGCTTGCTGGGCTAGTGCACGGGCGATAAATACGCGCTGCTGCTGACCACCAGAAAGCTCCGAAATCTGCCTATCGGCGTAGCCACTCATGCCCACTTGGGCGAGTGCGTCCATCGCGATCTGTTTTTCCTTTTTGCCGGGACGGCGAAACAAACCCAGTTTTCCGTAGGTGCCCATCACCACCACATCCAAGACAGAGGCAGGAAAGTTCCAATCCACGGATTCCCGCTGGGGAACGTAGCTGATTCGGGAGCGCACCTCGGGTAGTGGCTTGTCAAAAATCTTAATATAACCGGAGGTGGGTTCAATCAAGCCCATGATGGATTTGATGAGGGTGGACTTGCCCGCACCGTTGGGACCCAAGATGCCGATGAGCTTGCCGGCAGGAAGGCTCAGGTCTACATTCCAAAGGACGGGATGCTGGTCGTAACTGACTGTAAGGTCGTGGACTTCGAGGACGGGCTGAGGTACCTGTGTGATCATGGCAGTAACTGAGAATAGATGAGCTGTAGGTTGGTATCAAACATGCCGAGGTAGGTGCCGGCAGGGGTTGTTGGGGCGTCCAAACTGTCTGTATACAAAGGACCTGCGAGGACAACACGGTGATTTTTCTCCGCCGCTCCCTTGGCCACGGCTTTTAGGGCTTTTGGAGAGATGGTTTGTTCGGCAAAAATGGCCTTGACCCGGTAGGTTTGGATCACCTCAATCAGTTGGGTCAAATCGCGAAGTCCAGGCTCGCTGAGTGTCGAGAGGCCCTGCAGCGAGTAGACAGGAAGCCCGTAGGCCTTGCCAAAGTAGGCAAAGGCATCGTGTGCTGTCACCAGCACTTGTTTCTTCTGGACGAGCTCGCTCACCAGCACTTTCGTGCGTTGGTCCAGTGCTTCGAGCTGGCCGAGGTAGCGCTTGGTATTGGCCTGGATCGCTTCGCTCCAGGTAGGCTGCCAGCGGAGCAGTTCTCCACTGGCATATTGCAATGCAGCAGACCAGAGGGAGATGTCAAACCAAACATGGGGGTCTACGCTATGTGCTTCGGGACCGGAGCGAATCAGCTTTTCTTGGGGTATTCCTTTGGAAACATCAATGAGGGCTTGCCGTAGGGCTAATTTTTCAAAAATCTCCGTCATTTTGCCTTCCAGGTATAGGCCATGGTAGACTACCAAGTCGGCTTGAGTGAGCAGGTCTAGGTCGCGAACGGAAGCTTTGTAGAGGTGGGGATCTACGCCTGGGGGCATGAGTGAAACCACCTCAGCCTTATCGCCTACCAGATTGCGTATGCCATCGGCAAGGATGCTGGTGGTGGCGACAATCAAGGGCTTGCTTCGGGTGGTCTCCTTACTTTTCGTACAGCCGAAAAGGAGGAGGGTTAGTAAAATTAAAAAGTATGGCGCTTTCATGATTGAAGTACGAGGATATTGCTAGCTACGTCTTTGGACATGAAGAGTGTCTTTTTTTGGTCGACGAGGATTTCCACCGAACCGTCAAACTCGACCTTGTCAAGGATTTTGATGCGAGCCCCAATGTAGGCGCCCACCTTGTCTAGGTAGCGAAGGAAGGCGGCGGAGCTGTCCTTTACGGCGACGATTTGTCCCGCCTGGTCGATCTCCATTTCTTGAAGTGCAATACGTGGACGGGCGCGCACATCGCCAAACTCATCGGGAATGGGATCACCGTGGGGGTCAAACTTGGGGTAATTGAGGTAGGCATCCAAGCGCTGGATCAAGGTAGTGGACTGAATATGTTCTAGCTGCTCGGCTACTTCATGCACTTCGTCCCAAGCAAAGTTGAGCTTCTCTACCAAAAACACTTCCCAGAGGCGGTGCTTACGGATGGTCTGTAGGGCGAGGCGCTTTCCCGACTCGGTAATTTGGAGACCATAGTACTTGCGGTAGGTGATGACTTCTTTTTCTGCAAGTCGGCGGAGCATGTCACTTACCGAGGCAGGTTTAGTTTGAATTTCTGCAGCGATGTCGTTAGTGGATACGCTTTTTTTTCCTCCTTCGGAAAGGTGGTAAATGGCCTTGAGGTAGTTCTCTTCTGCGGTAGTTAGCTCCATGAATCAGGGGTGTTGATGAGACAAATATAAAAATTAAATTAGATTCATCTAAAAATAAAATTATTATCAACTAAATCGTTTGTGGAAAACTCCCTGAGCGCGGTGGATTTGAATTTAGATTTAGCTTAAAAATAAGATAGGTTAGGCTAAATAATTAGCTAATAAATTGGTTAGAAATGAGTTAAACAAAAGATTAGCTCTCCTAGGGGTACAGATTTTGACTAGTAACAGCGTTTTCTTTCTTGGGCACTTCGTATCCATTCAAAGGCTAAAAGTGGATAAGTTTTGCCTTCATTTGGAAATCATTAGTCGTAGATATCCCTAAAAAGGCTAGTCTTTTTTTGCCCTTTCCTTGCATCCCTCAATGGATTTCCGTGTCGAAAAAGTCACTCGTTGACCCTAAAAAAATGGAGGTCTTTTGCCCCCTTCTTTCCTACGCTACTGAGGGACTAGCCAAAGACTTTTGAGATAAGATTTGCCTAGCCGACTTGGTTACCTTGGAGGTTTGTAACTACTCGATTCAGTTGTTAGCGGAAGCTTTATTTTCAGATTCCTATGAACTTAGCCCTGTATTTGCTTGTTTCGCGGATGGAAATAAGTGCCAAGCAAGTGATCGCTTCGTTGCAACTTAGTTCCAAGACCCCTTCGAGCATTTGTCGAGAGGGTATTCAAAAAAGACAGCGAAGAACACAAACCATGGAATACAAAGCAATCATTGAGCAGGCCTGGGACAACAGGGAGATGCTGCAACAAGCAGCTACACAAGAAGCCATCCGTAGCATTATCGCGGACTTGGACGCTGGAAAAATCCGGGTAGCAAGCCCTACCGAAGATGGAGAATGGGTGGTCAACGACTGGATCAAAAAGGCCGTGATTCTTTATTTCCCGATCCAAAAAATGCAGACCATTGAGGTGGGACCCTTTGAGTTTCACGACAAGATGGCCCTCAAAAACAACTATGCTGCACAGGGTGTGCGCGTAGTACCACATGCAGTGGCTCGCTATGGTGCCTACCTTGCTTCTGGCGTGGTGATGATGCCAAGCTATGTCAATATTGGTGCTTATGTTGACTCAGGTACCATGGTGGATACCTGGGCTACTGTTGGTTCCTGTGCTCAAATCGGTAAAAACGTACACCTGAGTGGTGGCGTAGGTATTGGTGGCGTGCTCGAACCTGTGCAAGCTGCACCTGTGATTGTGGAAGATGGTGCATTTATTGGCAGCCGGGTGATCATTGTGGAAGGGGTACGAATTGGCAAAGAAGCCGTGATTGGAGCGGGTGTGACGCTTACAGCGAGCTCCAAGATCATCGATGTCACTGGCGAAAATCCAGTTGAATACAAGGGCTTCGTACCACCTCGCTCGGTGGTGATTCCAGGGACGATTCCAAAGCAATTTCCAGCAGGAACGTACCAAGTGCCTTGTGCCTTAATCATTGGCCAGCGCAAGGATTCCACAGACCTCAAAACCTCCCTTAACGACGCACTTCGTGAAAACAACGTTGCCGTTTAAGTATTTCCATGAACCAACTACCCAATTACTTCTTTTTACTTTGCTTTCTAGCGGTTTTAACTTCTTGTTCTTCTTCCCCTGAGTTAAATGCAGGTGATGAGGCCTTTGCCAAGGGAGATTATCCTGCTGCCATCGATGGCTACAGCCAAGCCTTAAAAAATAACCCTTCTGATTTATTCCTTCTTTTTAGTCGCGGTCGTGCCTACCAAGAAGTAGGAAAGAATCTGGAGGCAAAAGCCGATTTTGAGGCAGCACTCAACCTAGATCCTAAAAACTTTCAAATTTTGCTAAGCCTAGCTACAGTACAGCTCGATCAGAAAAGCTATGCCAGTGCCTTGCTCTATGCCACCAAAGCGGAAGAGATTTCCGGTGCGCCTGCCATGGCATCTTTTTTGAAAGGGCGTGCTTTATACCAATTGGGTATGCCCGAAGATGCGCTCAAGGCTTATGGCAATGCCATCCAACTGGATGGTAATTTTGGGCAAGCCTATTTCAATAGGGCGCTATTAAAAATCGCATTGGATAGATCCAAGCAAGCTTGTGAAGACCTTCGAAGAGCAGTGGCACTCGAATACCCTGGTGCAGAAGATTCACTTAAAAAGCACTGTGGCTAAAACCAAAAGGGGGGAATTTTTTATAATTCCCACCTTTTTACCAGTAGCCAAAAAAATAAATTCTAAGGTTCAAGTAGGTGAGCAGTAGGCCCTCGACTGTATAGGCCTTGTTTTAACGTCTTTGGCGATTATCCAGCTTGGCTAATAGAGGTCCTTGAACACCCTGGCATTTAGTGCGGATAAACTTTTTATTTTTTTGTTGGCGTTGTGTGTGCATATGGACGGTGATCACAGAGTTGATCGGTAGCTAGTTGGCCGGAACCCGTACACGTTTTGCATTCGCTAATTTCCTTGCCACTCCCTTCACATTCAGGGCAGGTTAGTCTTCCTTTTCCAGCACAACGCTCGCATTCAAAGAGTTCAACGATATTGAACACGTTCACCTTTTTGATCATGCCCGTGGCCCCGCATCGACTGCAACCCACGATTGCCTTCGCTTTGCAGTAGGAACAGCCTTGTTCGGTCTGTTTTTTCCCTTCACATACAAAACAAGTTCCAAAGCGATACCCGCGTCGGTCGCAGAGATCACAGGCTTCGATAAGTGCTAGGGGAGCTTTTAACTTTGCTTTTAGTCGGCTTGCCGCTTCGTAGTTTTGACCCGTAAATCCCGTCAGCTCCAAGTATTTGCTTACAAAGTTGCTGCTATTGTCGTATTGCCCGAGTTGAAAGAGGGTTTCTGAAAAATAATAAGGCATCTCATCGGGTAGAGGTAGACCTGAGTCTATCAAGCTTCTGAAGATAGAATTGGCTGTTTGGTAGTCGCTACGTTCCATTGCAGCCAAGGCACCTTTCATCCAGCGGTCTGTTTGGCCTAGGTTGACCTGTGCATAAGAGGATATGGAAAGCCAGCAGCTGAGGGCGATTAGCAAAAGGCTGGGGTAGAGGATTTTTTTCACGCAGCGGTATTTTTTTGGCAAGTACGGCACTAGAATCTTTTTGTTCAAGAAAAACCTTTTTTGTTAGTGTAGTGGTACGCATCCAGAAAAGGTTTGGGCTTCCTTAAGGCACTATTGGTATAGGTAGCGGATTAAAAAAAGAAGGGGATAAGCAACTAGTTGACAGAAAAGATGCTGAATTTTACGGGGTAGTCAAACACAAACAGCGTGAAAATAGCAGTGATTGGTGGTGGTGCAGCAGGGTATTTTGCTGCCATACACGCAAGTGGACCGGGAATTACGGTGCTACTTTTTGAGAAGTCACCCAAAGTGCTCTCCAAGGTCAAAATCTCTGGTGGAGGCCGGTGCAACGTCACCCATCGCCCAATGGAGAACTCCAAGTTGGTGAAAAACTACCCGCGTGGCGAAAAATTTCTCAAGAAAGCCTTTTCCCATTTTTCCATTGAAGACACTATTTCCTGGTTTGAATCGCATGGAGTAGCTCTCAAGGTAGAAGCCGATGGGCGGGTATTTCCACAATCCAACACCTCCCAAAGTATTGTAGACGCCCTTCAAGTTGCGGCAGATCAGCAGGGCGTAAACTACCATCTTTCTACAGGGATCAACAGCATCAAAGTGGTAGCTGAAGGCTACGAACTATGCACAGACAGGGGGAATCATCTGGTGTCACGGGTCATCATAGCGTCTGGTGGACATCCTAATTTAGGTGCATATGGATTTATTAGTACATTGAATCATAGACTTATAGCACCTATACCTTCATTATTTACTTTCAATACGCCTCAAGAACCTATTCGGGAGTTGATGGGCATCTCGATGAACGATGCGGTGGTGAAGTTGGAGGGGACAAAGTTGAGTTACCGTGGACCAATCTTGATTACCCATTGGGGAATCAGTGGTCCTGCCGTGTTGAAGCTTTCCGCTTTTGGGGCTGCTTGGCTTCACGAGCAACAGTACACTGCCCGAGCAATCATCCACTGGAACGGGGCTCTATCTGAACAGGACTATGCCAACCAACTCAATGACTATGCGCAAGGACATCCCCAACGGAAGGTGGTTTCCCATCCGATCTTTGGCGTTCCAGGCCGACTATGGGAGCACTTTTGTCAGAATGCAGGGATTGGCACCGAACAGCGATTTGCGGAACTTCCCAAAAAACTCGCCAATAAACTCGTGCAGCAGTTGTTTTGCTATACCGTAGACATGAAAGGAAAGACCACCTTCAAAGAGGAATTTGTCACTGCAGGAGGCATTGCGCTGGAAGAAGTGAATCCGGATACGCTGGAAAGCTTGCTTCACCCCAAGCTCTATTTTGCTGGGGAGGTATTGAATCTGGATGGCATCACGGGTGGATTTAACTTCCAAGCAGCCTGGACCACGGGATATTTGGCTGGCAACTCGGCTAAAAAAATGGATTAGGCGTTCGGAAAGGGCAAAAAAAAGAGGCAATACGCATTGCCTTCCTTTCTAGTAGTTTAATCCCCTTTAACTGTATTCGTACTATGAGTTCATTAACGAATTGAAAATTAGTTGTTTATATTCTCTTCTAGGTTAACCCAATGTGAAGGATCCTTGAAGTTTTACGTAGTTAGTTTATGCCTATTCTTTCGTCCAGTTATTCATCGCCTCCATTTTACTACCTCAATGGCCACCTTGAGACCATTATCCCGAGTATCTGGCGGAAAGTGGAAGGGATTAGCTACAGCCGTGAAAAAATAGATACTCCGGACGGTGATTTTTTGAATTTAGATTGGTCTAGGGTGGGAGGTAGTCGGTTGCTGCTTATTTCCCATGGCTTGGAGGGTGACTCACAGCGTCATTATGTACGCGGGCTGGTGAAGTTATTCAATCAGCATGGTCTTGACGTCCTGGCATGGAATAATCGCTCTTGTGGCGGAGAAATGAACCTTCAGCCCATCTTATATCACCACGGGTCCACGTACGATTTGGAGACGGTGGTGAAGCATGCCCTTGCCTCAGGAAGTTACACAGACCTATACCTTGCGGGGATCAGCATGGGAGGGGCCCAAACGCTAAGTTACCTCGGTCAACAAGGAACCACCTTGTCTAAGATCATCAAAAAGGCCGCAGTGTATTCTACGCCTGTCAATTTGCCTTCCAGTGCAGCTACTTTAAAACGAGCGGCCAACCAGTTTTACACCCGCAAATTTCTGGGCAAACTCAAAGTAAAGATGGCGGCCAAAGGAGCCCAATTTCCAGGTTTAGTGGATCTTGATCGCCTGCCTAGCGTTCGGGACTTTGATACCTTCGATACGGAGTACACTGCCAAATTGCATGGATTTGAAGATGCAGCTGATTTTTACAGGCAGGTTAGCCCCGACCAATGGATAAATCAGATTTCAGTACCCACGTTGGTGTTGAATGCAATCAATGATCCGTTATTGGGGGAGGCCTGTTACCCAATAGCTATTGCTAAAGAAAAGGAGGAAATCTTCCTTGAAATGCCACGTAGAGGAGGGCATACCGGCTTCACCTTGCCGCAATCAGAATTTACCTGGGCAGAATACAGGTTTTTGGAATTTTTGTTAAGTTAAAAAGTAACGATGCTGGTCCCTACCAGTTCGTGCCTCAAAAACGCTTTAACACCATCTCCGCTACAGTGCCGCCGATGGCTAGGGAGCTAGTAGCAGCGGGAGAGGGGGCATTCAGTACGTTGATGGCAAAGGCTGATTCGCGGATTGCAAAGTCATCTACCAAGCCTCCGGTACGGTCGCAGGCTTGTGCCCGCACACCAGCCCCACCTTCGACAAGGTCAGATTCTTGTATTTCAGGGATCAGCTCCTGTAGTGCTTTGGTGAATGCCGATTTAGAAAAAGAGCGGTATAATTCACCCAAACCAGTTTTCCAGTACTTTCCGGCCACTTTCTGAAATCCAGGCCAGGCTAATGTTTCTGCCAGCTCAGCAAAGTCTACCTGCGTTTTCTTGTAGCCTTCTCGTTTAAAGGCTAGTACAGCATTTGGACCAGCCTCGACTCCCCCTTTCTTCATGCGGGTAAAGTGTACGCCTAGGAAAGGGAAATTAGGATCTGGAACTGGGTAGATCAGGTTTTTGACTAGGTATTCTCGATCCTCTTTCAATTTAAAATATTCCCCACGGAAAGGGATGATTTTGACATCGTCAATGCTGGAATCATTCATTCGGGCCACCTTGTCAGAGTAAAGGCCAGCACAGTTGACCACTAGCTTTGCTTGGAAAGTTTCTTTTGAAGTTTCAATAAAGTTTAACCCCTCTTTTTGATTGATTTTGAGTACTTTATGATCAATAAAGATACTGCCTCCTAGCTCAATTATTTTTCTGCCATAGGCTAAGGCTACTTGTAAGTAATCTACGATGCCGGTTTGTGGCACGTGTATCGCGCCAACACCCACAACATGAGGCTCGTATTCCTTTAGCTCATCCAAAGTGATTTTTCGAGTGCCCGTCAAGCCATTTTGAAGGCCTCTTTCTAAGAGCGTATTCAAAATTAACCGTTGGGATTCGCGTGTTGCTACTACTACTTTTCCAGTGATCTCGTAAGGAATTTTTTCTTCTTTGCAGAAATTGATGAGCTCGTGGTAGCCTCGGATGCAGTTGATGGCTTTGAGAGAACCGGGTTTGTAATACAATCCCGAATGGATGACACCAGAGTTATTGGCTGTTTGGTGGATTGCCAGCTGGCTTTCTTTTTCTAAAATAGCGATTTTGAGGTCAGGGCGGGCTGTAATTAGCTTATAGCCCGTGGCCAGACCTACAATCCCTCCGCCCACAAGTACTACGTCGTATATCATCTTCAAAAAACTTTGAAACAAATATAGATTTAGGTAGCTAAACTCAAAACCGAATAGAAAGAATAAATGAGATAAGTAGCCTGGGCCTAAGTGAGAAAGGAGGATAATCCGCTCCAAACTTTTCCTTGTGTTTTGTAGTGTAAACGAAGGTCAAAAATTACTCCTACCTTTGCACCTGTATTTTTGCGTAGCCATAAACCAACACATGCCACGATTTCTCCTTTTGGGACTTTTCCTCTTGCTTTCTTTCTTTTCCTACGGTCAATATACCCTCAAGGGAAAGGTGACCGATGCGGAGACAGGAGATCCGATTGCGTTTGCGAGCGTCTTTTTGCAAGGAAAAACTACAGGGATGACGACTGATTTTGAAGGAAATTACCTGCTCACTGTCACTTCCCTAGGTGATAGCCTTAGCGTCAGTTATTTGGGATATACCACCCAATCGAAGGCACTTGAAAAGGTGAGCGAACAAACGCTGAACTTCCAACTCTGGCCTGTCGCTATTGAACTTGGAACCTTCGTCTTTGAGTCTGGTGAAAACCCTGCTTTTGAGGTCATCCGTCAGGCAGTAGCCAAGCGAGACACCTTTGATAAACGTAAGCTTGAGGCCTACCAAACAAAGAACTACACCAAAATTGAGATTGATATCGATAACCTTTCCGATGAGTTTAACCAACGAAAGTCGGTACGGTCAGTAACTGCGGTAATGGATAGCATCCGTCAGCTCACCAACGAGGAAGGAGAGAAGATTTTGCCCGTATTCTTTTCCGAGACGGTATCCTCTTTTTATTACCGCAACAATCCCGAACTTAAAAAAGAAGTCGTTGAAAAATCTAAGGTTACCGGAGTAGGGATCACCGACGGTTCTACCACCTCGCAGATCACAGGCTCTGTTTTTCAGGAGTATAATTTTTACAAAAATTGGCTTGCAATCCTCAACAAGGATTTTGTTTCCCCAATTGCGGACGGCTGGAAGACCTATTATGACTATGATCTGTTAGAGGACGTCGTGGTTGGGAAAGACAGCTGTTACAAGCTACAAGTTTACCCAAGACGGGAGCAAGACTTGGCGTTTACGGGCACGATTTGGATTAAGAAAAGTGATTTTTCCTTAAAGCAAGTAGACTTAACTATTCCCAAAGCTGCCAACCTCAATTTTGTGGAGCGCATAAAAATCCAACAGGAGTTGGTCGCTTCTACGGCAGGCCCCTTGATGCCTTCCAAAACGCGCGTGCTGATAAAAATAGGTCAGCTTACAGACAATTCTGCGGGCCTGTTGGCTAAGTTTTACACGGCTACAGATAGCGTGGTAGTGAATCAGCGCTTGGAAACCTCCTTTTTTGATCAGGCGGTGGTATTGAAGCCAGACTTTAATCAGGTGTCTGCAAACTACTGGAAAAATAGACGACCTGATCCGTTGAGTGAGGAGGAATTGGCCGTGCTACAGATGGTAGATACGCTCAAGAAAATCCCGATGATTCGGTTTTATTCCGAAGGACTTAAGTTTTTTGCTACCGGCTACTTACCGGTAAAAAAGCTCGATTTGGGTCCATGGACAGAGTTTGGCAACTATAATAATGTCGAAGGTCTTCGGCTTGGGTTTGGACTACGCACCAACTATTCTTTTTCCAACCGTTTCTTGGTGGAAGGCTATGGCGCTTATGGAACTGTAGACGAGCGCTGGAAATACAAGGTGTCGTCTACCTGGATTCTTTCTAGAAAGCGCTGGACTACCCTCGGCATTCGACTGGGCAGAGAGTTGGACCAAGTAGGATTGGAGATGGAGAATCTTCAAGGAAACTCAGTTTTCTTGGCGGCAAGCCGATTTGGAACCCTGAGACGACCCTTTGTATCAACCAATCAACGGATTACGTTTCAGCGAGAATTCTTTAAAGGATTTTTGGTTACTTCCGGATTGAACAAGAGTCAATTTGATCCGCTATTTGATTTTTACTACTACGAGCAAGGTTCGAAGGCCTTGAAAACCAATTTTGAAGCAACTGAAATCCGTGCGGGCATCCGCTATGGACGAGATGAAATTGTCCTTATCAATGACAACACCCGTGCCTCTCTAGGTTCGGTAAAATGGCCGATAGTGGAGTTGAATTACGCGCAAGGAATTCCCGCCTTAGGTGCTACGTTGAACTATACCAAGCTAAATTTCTATCTCTACCACCGTATTAATTTGGGACTTTTGGGCGTAGGCCGCTATGAACTCGATGCAGGTAAAATCTGGGGAGAGGTGCCGTTTCCCTTGTTGGAGAATCATTTGGGGAATGAAACCCTGTTTTATACCTCAGCGGCTTTCAATACCATGAATTTCAACGAGTTTGCATCGGATAGGTTTGTAAGCCTTCGGTACCGACAATCTTTTGAGGGCTTCTTATTCAACTCAATCCCGCTCATCAAAAAGCTAAAATGGCGAATGGTTGGTAATGCCAACGTTTTGATGGGCTCGGTTAGAAACGAAAATGTACTCAATCTACCTAGCATGGATCCTAATGGATCTCCATTGCGTTCTTTTGGACGTTTGGATCCGAAGGTGCCTTATGTTGAATTGGGGTATGGAATTGAAAACATCTTTCGATTTTTCCGGGTAGATTTCTTTCACCGGATGTCCTATTTGGATAGTCCCCAGGCCAGGCCTTTCCAGATCAAAGTAAGCGCACAGGTAATTTTGTAAGGAAGTTTTCCTCCTTTACCCGTCAAATCCTTCCTTAGGGACTAGCTTTTATGCATATTTGCAGCAGATTCACCTGCCTGTTGTATAGGCAGTAACAAAAAACACCATGTCACAACAAATTAAAATTACACTTCCCGATGGCTCGGTGAAGGAGTATGCAAACGGAACTACCGGACTACAGATTGCGCTAAGTATCAGCGAGGGTTTGGCTCGAAACGTCCTTGCAGCCAAAGTCAATGGTCAGGTTTGGGATGCCAGCCGACCAATTACAGAAGATTCAAGTTTGCAGTTGCTCACCTGGAACGATACCGAAGGCAAGAGTACCTTTTGGCACTCCTCGGCTCACCTGATGGCCGAAGCTTTAGAAGCCTTATACCCGGGAGTGAAGTTAGGTATAGGTCCTTCTATCGAAACAGGCTTCTATTACGATGTTGATTTTGGCGATCACAAGCTAGAGGGCGATGAGCTCGAACAGATCGAGAATAAGATGATTGAATTGGCCAAACTCAAATCCGAGTTTGTCCGCAAGGATATTTCTAAAACAGCCGCGGTAAGCTACTTCCAAGAAAAGGGTGACGAGTACAAGTTAGACTTGTTGGAAGGGTTAGAAGACGGTACCATCACTTTCTACGAGCAGGGCAACTTCACTGACCTGTGTCGTGGGCCACATATTCCAAACACAGGCTTCGTGAAGGCTGTAAAGCTGACCAATATTGCGGGGGCCTATTGGCGTGGGGATGAAAAGCGCAAGATGCTTACCCGTATTTACGGAGTTACTTTTCCCAAGGCGCAAGAGTTAAAAGAGTATTTAACCCTGCTCGAAGAGGCCAAAAAGCGGGATCACCGCAAGTTGGGCCGGGAGTTGGAGCTATTTACCTTCTCTGAGAAGGTCGGTATGGGACTTCCGTTATGGCTACCCAAGGGTACACTTCTTCGGGAGCGTCTGATCAACTTTATGAAGAAGGCGCAAGACAAGTCGGGGTACCAGCAGGTGACCACTCCGCACATTGGCCACAAGGCCTTGTACGAGACTTCTGGTCACTACGAAAAGTACGGTAAGGATTCCTTCCAGCCCATTGCTACGCCGCACGAAGGGGAGACCTTCTTGTTGAAGCCGATGAACTGCCCGCATCACTGCGAGATTTACAAGCACAAACCTAGGTCTTACAAAGATTTGCCGATTCGCTATGCCGAGTTTGGTACTGTATATCGCTATGAGCAGAGTGGAGAGCTACATGGGCTTACCCGCGTACGAGGATTTACACAGGACGATGCGCATATTTTCTGCCGTCCCGACCAAGTAAAAGAAGAGTTTATCAAAGTGATTGATTTGGTATTGTATGTCTTTAAGGCCTTGGGCTTTACCGAGTACACTGCTCAGATTTCACTTCGAGATCCTGAAAAAAAGGAAAAATACATTGGTACAGATGAGGCTTGGGAAAAAGCGGAGTCTGCTATCATTGAAGCTTCAGCAGAAAAGGGCTTGGTGACAGTGACGGAATTGGGAGAGGCGGCATTTTACGGACCCAAGCTTGATTTTATGGTGAAGGATGCCTTAGGAAGAAAATGGCAGTTGGGTACCATTCAGGTGGATTACCAGCTTCCTGACCGATTCCAATTGGAGTACATCGGTTCAGACAATCAAAAGCATCGTCCCGTGATGATCCACCGGGCGCCATTTGGCTCTTTGGAGCGTTTTGTAGCTGTGTTAATTGAGCACTGTGCTGGAGATTTCCCTTTGTGGCTTTCTCCTGAGCAAATCAATATTCTACCAATCTCTGAAAAATACATTGGCTATGCGGAAGAATTAAAGTTGATTTTGGACGAAGCGGGTATAGCGGGAAGTATTGACAATCGTGACGAGAAGATTGGTCGTAAGATCAGAGACTCTGAAGTGAAGAAAGTGCCATTTATGTTGATTGTAGGGGAAAAGGAGCAAGAAGAGGGAAAGGTAGCTGTGCGAAAACATGGGGAAGGTGACCTAGGAGTTTTCTCTCCAGCGGAATTTATCAGCTATTTTCAAGGGATTATTTCACAATCATTGGCAAAAGACTAGGATTGAAATGGGATTCCATTTTTTCAATTCGAATTAATTCCGATATTTGCAGGCAAATTTATTTTAAACAAACGCAGCTAACTTGAATCAAAGACCATATCAGCCAAGAGGTAGACAGGAAGAACCGTACAAGATCAATCAAAAGATCCGTGTGCGTGAGGTTAGGGTAGTGGGTGACTTTGTGGAAGGTGGCAATGCCGTTCTTCTCACAGAGGTAGCCATTCAAATCGCTCAGGACAACGAGCTTGACCTAGTCGAAATCTCTCCTAATGCGGATCCTCCTGTATGTAAGATCATTGATTACGCTAAGTTTAAGTTCGAGCAGAAGAAGAAGCAGAAGGAAATCAAAGCGAACGCAGCTAAAGTTGTTTTAAAAGAAATTCGGTTTGGACCCAACACAGATGACCACGATTTCAATTTCAAATTGAAGCATGCCATCAGTTTTCTAAAAGAAGGAGCAAAAGTAAAAGCGTACGTTCACTTTGTCGGAAGAAGCATTGTCTTCAAAGAGCGAGGCGAGATGTTGCTTTTGAAATTTGCTCAAGCGCTGGAAGACGTAGGTATAGTGGAGCAGATGCCAAAGTTGGAAGGCAAGCGAATGAACATCTTCATTGCCCCAAAGCCGGGAAAAAAGTGAGTTCAACTAATATAAATACAGCAAAATGCCAAAAGTAAAAACCAAATCCAGTGCAAAAAAGCGGTTTACCCTCACCGGTACCGGCAAAATCAAAAGGAAACATGCTTTCAAAAGCCACATCCTGACGAAAAAATCTACCAAGCGTAAGCACAACCTAACCAAAACTGGTTTGGTACACGTAGCTGACGAGGGTAGAGTGAGAGACATGTTGAGAATCTGATTTTCAGCGTAAAGAACTTACAACAACAAGGTTTATTTATTCACCAGATGCGTTGGTAACTAAGCTCCTCAAAAAGGACACCACGGGTCAAAAAACAAAACACTATGCCTAGATCGGTAAACGCGGTAGCGTCAAGAGCAAGAAGAAAGAAAGTGCTAAAAGCCACAAGAGGTTACTTCGGAAGAGGTAAAAACGTGTGGACTGTAGCCAAAAACAAGTATGAAAAAGGTCTCCAGTATGCATACAGAGATCGTAAAGCAAAGAAAAGAGAGTTCAGAGCCTTGTGGATTCAGCGTATCAATGCTGGTGCAAGAATGCACGGCGTTTCTTACTCTCAATTGATGGGCTTGCTAAAGAAAGCAGAAATCGAACTTAACAGAAAGGTTTTGGCTGACTTGGCAATGAACCACCCTGAAGCATTCAAAGCTGTAGTTGAAAGAGTAAAATAAGGCCGGCACTGCCTTATTTTGCGAAAGCCTCCCTATTCGGGAGGCTTTTTTTTATGTGTAAAAAAAGACTTCCATTTCTAGAAGTCTATATGGCGAGGATGGGAGTTAAAACTACCTGCGGTAGGCCTGCCTACCGCAGGTAGACCTGTGAAGCCAGGGAAATAAAGATTATTTGAAAAAAAAACGCGTTGATTGAATTGATTTAGTTTTATATAATGGCTAAACCAACCGATTTCAGTTGTTGTCTAAGCTAAAATTTACTTCATAGGTCAAGCGCCATTTGAATATTGCATCGTTCATAAGGTGTATTGCGTCCAAACACTTCGACAAATCCTAACTTTCGGTACAAGCTTATGGCAGGTGCTAAAATGGTATTACTCTCTAAATAGAGTGTTTTTGCTCCCATTGACCTTGCCTTGTCTTTTATTGCTTCACCGATTATCCAACCAACTTTTTTTCCTTGTGCTTTTGGTGCCACTGCCATTTTGGCCAGTTCAAAATCATAGGATGGATCGTCCATTTTAATTAATGCACAAACTCCAACTGGCTCCTTATTTAATAAAGCAACTAGAATATGACCTCCATTTTGTAAAATATAACTATCAGGATTGTCTAGAGCCTTGTAATCAGACGCTTCCATTTTAAAGTACGTAGAAATCCATTCCACATTTAAATTTCTAAATACGTCTTTGAAAGAGGAGTCGTAGTTGACTATTTCAATTGTGTCCATGAATCAAAAATAAGAATGATTTTTTGGTTTCCCTGCCTGCCCTCCGAAAGTAGGCTCCCGTCCGCCGCGGCGGTTATTAATCGCCGGAATCTAACTTATTCTTTACAAAACATTTTTCGAATAAACTCCCGACCCACACCGGTCTTCAATTCTTTTTCTCGTTTTAGTGCGCTTGATTTAGATCCATAACTTTCTGTATACACCAGATTCCAAGGTCTATGCTGCTTTGTCCAGTCTTTGGTTCCTAATACATTATGAGAAAGTAGTCTTGATTCCAGATTTGAGGTGTAGCCAACATAAAATTTGTCAGCAGATGGGCTGTATAGCACATAAACGAAAAACATAGTTTAAAAAACATAAAGTGAAAAAATAAGGCTCCCCATTTGGGAAGCCTTTGTAGCGAGAGGGAGATTTGAACCTGCCTGCGGCAGGCAGGCTCCCGTCCGCCGCGGCGGATATGAATCCATACACTCGCTAGAAAGGATAAAAAAAGGTTCCTC
>JBIIFN010000130.1:0-6672 GCA_044237325.1 Algoriphagus sp. | reverse complement strand
AACCAAAGAAGGCAATGACCTCGCCGCGGTAATTGCTGGTTTGGAAAAAGCCAAATCCCTTACTGGAAAAGGCAAACCGATCTTGAACCTACTTTACACCGAAATGGGCTATGGGGTCGATTTCATGGTGGGTACGCACAAATGGCACGGTTCCCCGCCAAATGACGAGCAGTTGGCCCTAGCCTTGGGTCAATTGGAAGAAACACTTGGCGATTATTGATTTATCCATTGCAAAAGACAAGAAGATGAGCTTAGACTTAAAATATACGTATACCGAAAAGAAAGATACCCGCTCAGGTTTTGGTGACGGATTTTTGGAAGCAGGAAGAAGAAACCCAAATGTGGTAGGCCTTTGTGCCGATTTGATCGGATCCTTGAAGATGGGAGACTTCCAAAAAGAATTTCCAGAACGCTTCTTCCAAACCGGCATCGCAGAAGCCAATATGATTGGCCTAGCAGCAGGAATGGCGCTGGGAGGGAAAATCCCATTTGCTGGCACCTTTGCCAACTTTGCCACAGGCCGTGTGTACGATCAAATACGCCAATCAGTAGCCTATTCGGACAAGAACGTAAAAATCTGTGCCTCTCACGCCGGTTTGACACTTGGTGAAGATGGAGCGACTCACCAGATCCTGGAAGATTTGGGCATGATGAAAATGCTTCCCCACATGACGGTAATCAATCCTTGCGACTACAACCAAACCAAAGCCGCTACGATTGCTATTGCAGAATACGAAGGACCAGTTTACCTACGTTTTGGACGCCCAAGCTGGCCGGTTTTCACTCCAGCCAACCAGAAGTTTGAAATCGGAAAGGCTTGGAAGATGATCGACGGAAAAGACGTTACCATCTTTGCTACAGGACACCTGGTATGGGAAGCAGTAGTAGCAGAAGCCATGCTTCGCGAAGAAGGAATCCATGCCGAAGTGATCAACATTCACACGATCAAGCCTTTGGATACCGAAGCAATCTTGGAATCAGTTAAAAAGACCGGTTGCGCTGTATCTGCCGAAGAGCACCAACTCAATGGTGGCCTCGGTGACAGCATTGCACAAACCTTGATTCGCCACAACCCAGCTCCTTTGGAGTACGTGGGTGTCAAAGATAGTTTTGGTGAGTCAGGAACCCCAACTCAACTACTAGAAAAGTACGGCCTCAATGCCGAAAACATTGTTAAGGCCGCCAAAAGAGCACTTGCTAGAAAATAAAATATGATCCGCTTCGGCGGATCATTTGTTTGACCCATGTCCATACAAACTACCCTACTCCTCTGTCTACTTCTTGCTTTTGGCTTTTCTGCCAAAGGACAGACCCCTTCTTTCTGGCTCTCCGACCCCAAGTCAGGGATTCTTTTCCAAAAGCAGCCTAGTCCAAGTGTTCCTACTGGAGTGCCTACGGAACAGATCAGCTTGTACGCAGATTCTGTCTACCAATCCATGGATGGCTTTGGATTTACGCTTAGCCAGGGTTCGGCCAGTCACTTGCTTTCCATGAGCGAATCAGCCAGGAAAAGTGTCCTCCAGGAATTGTTTGGTTCAGGCGAAAACGACATCCGCATTTCCTACCTACGCTTGGCAGTGGCCGCATCGGACCTAAATGCCTTTCCTTTTTCTTATAATGATTTGAAAGATCCAAAGGGGACCGATCCTACATTGAGCCAATTCAGTCTGAGTTACGATACACTGGATGTGCTCCCCATCCTGAAACAAATCTTGGCGATCAATCCAAAGGTGACCCTGATGGCCTCCCCTTGGTCACCTCCTACCTGGATGAAGGACAACAGAGATACCAGAGGTGGATCGCTTTTGCCAGAATTTGAAGCAAGCTATGCCCAGTATTTGGTCAAATACATCCAAGAAATGGGTAAAAGAGGATTTACCATCGATGCCCTCACCATCCAAAACGAACCGCTCCACCCAGGAAATAATCCTTCCCTACTCATGCTTCCCGAGCAGCAGGCACGGTTTATCGGACAGCATTTGGGACCAGCATTTAGAATGGCTGGAATCCAAACGAAAATCATTGTCTACGACCACAATGCAGATCGGCCAGATTACCCCATCACCGTTCTCAGTGACTCTTTAGCAAATCCATTTATCGATGGCTCCGCCTTTCACCTCTATGGAGGTCAAATCGAAGCACTTTCCGAGGTGCATCGGGCCTTTCCTGACAAGCACCTCTACTTCACCGAGCAGTGGGTAGGTGCTCCTGGAAACCTGGAAGGAGATATTGCTTGGCATGTAAAAAATCTACTCATTGGTGCGCCGAGAAACTGGGCGAAGACGGTTTTGGAATGGAACCTCAGTTCCAACCCTGAACTGACCCCTCATACCGACCGAGGGGGATGTGACCGCTGCTTGGGTGCTATCACCATAGACGGCGATGCAGTGACTAGAAATCCTGCTTACTACGTTATCGCACATGCAAGCAAATTTGTAGATCCAGGATCCCACCGAATAGGTTCTACCCTTCCTAAAGACCTTCCAAATGTGGCCTTTCTCCGAGCAGATGGGAAACAAGTGCTCATCGTACAAAACGAAAGTAAGGCTACCAAACAAGTTGAAATTCGTTCAGGCAACCAACATTTCAAGGCTTCTCTTCCAGCCGGAGCCACCGGAACCTGGCTTTGGTAAACAAAGCCACCAAGCATAAAAAAAGTCCCGATTGCTCGGGACTTTTTTTGTTTCAAGTGGCTTATACTTTCGGAACTACCCAACCGTTGTGGTAGTTGGCCTTGATCAATTGATTGGCTTCGGTGTCGGTAAATAAGTTTTTGCTGGCATCCCAGTACACCTTCTTGCCTGTCTTGTAAGCAATATTTCCCATCTGCGCATTGATTGCAGCCACAGAGCCTGTCTGAATACCACACTTCAATAGTTTGGGATCGTTGGCTGTCATGGCCTCCACAAAGTTGACCGCATGGAGTTCCAGTGCACTGGGTCCTGTAGGTTTAGTTTGCGGTACTTCCTCCACCTTATTTTTACGCTGTCCATCCACCGTTTCGGTTTCTGGAATCACCTTCCACCCACCTCGGTTGACTACCAGCGTGGCATTGTTACCGATAAATGCAATCCCTTCAGTAGTACCATAGTTTCCGCCATCGATACCAGTAGCATGTTCCCAGAGCATATTGAAGCCCTCGTATTCATACACGGTCTGTAGCGTGTCTGGAGTTTCTGAAGCATCATCTGGATAAGCAAATTTACCTCCAGAAGCCATCACGGATTTAGGAGCAGATACTCCCATTGCAAAAAGCGCAATATCAATCTCGTGTACGCCCCAGTCGGTCATCAAGCCTCCCGCATAATCCCAGAACCAGCGGAAGTTGAAGTGAAAGCGGTTGGCATTGAAGTCCCGCTTCGGAGCAGGTCCAAGCCACATGTTGTAATCCACCCCTGCAGGTGCTGCGCTATTGGCCACCACAGGCACGGGCTTCATCCATCCTTGATAGGCCCAGCACTTCACCAAACGAATTTGGCCAAGTTTGCCTGACTTCACATACTGAATGGCCTGGTCGTATTGCGAACCAGAGCGCTGCCACTGGCCTACCTGAACAATCTTACCATAGCGTTCTTGTGCTTTCACCATGATTTGACACTCCTCAATGGTATTGGCAATTGGTTTTTCTACATACACGTGCTTGCCAGCGGATACCGCATCCACCATGTTGAGGCAGTGCCAGTGATCTGGAGTCCCGATAATGACCACATCAATGTCCTTGTTTTCAAGCATCTTACGGTAGTCCTTGTATTGGGTAGGACGTGTACCTCGAAGTTTGAATACATCATCGGTACGCTGGTCCAGCACGCTTTGATCTACATCGCAGAGCGCTACACAGTTGACCTGTGGAATTTTGAGGTGCGCACTCATGTTGGACCAACCCATCCCTTTACAGCCGATTACGCCATAGTTGATTTGGTCATTGGGCCCGATGCTGCGTGTAAATTTGCCGAAGTCGGCAGCAGTTAGAATGGATGGCATACTCAAGCCTGCGCCGAGCAACATGGTGTTTTGTATAAATCGTCTTCTTGAAGTCATTTTTTTAGCAAGGTAAATGGTGGATAAAATGAAAGATTAAATGCGAGTTACGATCTACGAAATACGAAAGGGTGAGTTAAGTCCTCCATTTAACTCAAATTCTAATTTTTCTGAATTAATTGTAGAGTATCCATAAAAGGGTTAACTCTGATTAAGATGTCGTATTTCGTAAATCGTATTTCCTATTTCGTAAATCACAAAGGTCTGACCCAAATATTTCTGAATCGAACGGGATTACCGTGGTCTTGAAGCATGATCGGCAGCGCCTCTGCATGCGCCTTGTAATTCGGGATTCCAATATATTCGGTAGGTCCTTTTATGATCACATTATTTTGTACCAAAACCCCATTTATCAGGACCGTGACGGTAGCTGGAGAGGTTAGCATGCCATTTTTATCAAAACGAGGCGCCTTGAAAATGATGTCGTAGTAATTCCACTCGCCTGGGGCCCGAAGTGGGTTGACCAAAGGTGGATGTTGCTTGTAAATACTACCTGCTTGCCCGTTGGTGTAGGTCTTGCTTTCGTAGCTGTCCAAGACCTGTACCTCATACAAACCCATCAAGAAGAAGCCCGAGTTACCTCGCCCCTGTCCTTCTCCTACGATTTCTGTGGGTGCCGACCATTCTACATGGTACTGAGCATCGCCAAAGGCAAGTTTAGATTGAATATCGCCTGTTCCCTTCTGGACCACCAGCTCACCATTTTCAATCTTCCAAGGGGCTAGACTTGATCCATCTTTGGCAGAAACAAAGCCAGAAAGGCTACTCCCATCAAAAAGGACAATGGCATCTGAGGGCGCCTGATTATTACTTGCTCCTGGGGTAATCTTTGGAGGCACCGGTGTATAAAATTCCGTAGCCTGTGGGGGCATTGGAGGAGGTGGTGGATTTTGCTGTGCTAATGCCAAAGGGCTAGCACTAAGGCCTGCAGCAAGAACTGCAAAGGCTAAAAATTTCATTTTCATTGATTTTTTTGGGTTTGAGTAATGAACTAAGCCTTTAAAATACAGCATTAATCTCGTGAATTGAAAAACCGCTGATGGATTTTTGCGGGAAATGACCGATTCCTTTTCTATTTTTCTTGAAATATTGTATGCCATGAAAAAATCGCTATTTCCCCTCTTACTTGGTCTGCTGCTCAGCTTTTCCGTTTCAGCGCAGGAAGACTACTTTTTCCCCGGAGAAAAATTTGATGCCAGCATCCCCTCACCATCTCAGTTTCTGGGTTATCCAATTGGTGATTGGCATACCCGTTATGATTTGATTATCAAGTACTTTGAAAAATTGGACCAGGTGAGTGAGTTGGCCAAGTTACAGACCATCGGCTACACCCACGAGCATCGCCCCAAGGTCATCTTGACCATCACCTCGGCCAAGCACATGGGCAACCTAGAACAAATCCGCCAAAAGCAACAACAATTGGCCGACCCTAATCAAGCGCTGCCAGACTTGAGCAGCATGCCCTCCATCGTCCACCAAGGCTATGGCGTGCACGGCAACGAACCTTCCTCTGCGGAGGCAGCCATGCTGACCGCGTACTGGTTACTTGCCTCCCAATCGGAGTTAGCTAAAAACCTTCGAGAAAATTCAGTCGTTCACATCGACCCAACCCTCAATCCGGATGGACGAGATAGACATAGCCTTTGGGCCAATTCCAACAAGGGATTTCCAGCCGTAGCTGATCCCCTCGACCGCGAGCACAACGAAGCCTGGCCAGGAGGCCGTACCAACCATTACTGGTTTGATCTTAACCGTGATTGGTTGCCTCTAGCCCATCCAGAATCTAAAGTGAAGGTGGCTTGGTACCACCAGTGGTATCCCAACGTGACTACAGATTTCCATGAAATGGGCGTCAACAGCACCTATTTCTTTGAGCCTACTAAGCCTTATGGCTCAGAAAACCCAGTAGTGCCTCGCAAAAATTATGATGACCTAAACCCAAAATTCGCCAAGTACTTTGCCAAATACATGGACAAAATTGGCAGCCTGTACTGGAGCAAAGAGGTATTTGACAACAGCTACCCAGGCTATGGCTCCTCCTACCCGGACATGCATGGGGGTTTGGGTTTGGTATTTGAAACCGCCAGTTCCCGCGGACATGTTCAAAACAGCCAGCGTGGTGACATTACCTTTGCCTTTACCATTCGCAACCATGTGGTCAATTCGCTAGCCACCATGGAGGCAGCCTTGGACAACCGAGTTTATATGCACGAATACCTTCGCGAGTTTTTTACTGGCGCCGTGGCTGAAGGAAGCAAGGATCTAGCAAAAAACTACGTGTTTGGAGATGAAACCGATCCAAGTAGAAACCGACTTTTCCTACAGTTCCTGCTAGATCACAAAATCAAGGTCTATGAAAATCCAGCTGACCTTACCGCTGCGGGTCAAACCTTCAAAAAAGGAACTTCCTGGGTAGTACCTACCAAGCAGCCGCAGTACCGCATGGTACGAACCATGTTTGAATACGTAACTACCTTTGCAGATTCCGTGTTCTACGATGCTTCTGCTTGGACCATGGCTGCTGCCTATGGCATGCCTTTCGCTTCTGCGCCTTTGGCAAAAGCTGGTACCGAATTAAAAGAAGTAACCCTTCCTTCGCATGCATTTCCCCAAGGAGATGCTTATGCCTACTTG
>JBIIFN010000022.1:0-22507 GCA_044237325.1 Algoriphagus sp. | reverse complement strand
CGGCATTGTCCGAGATTCCTTGGAGTCAGGCCCCAACACCCAGTTCCCAGCTACCATCCTCCAAAAACTAGTTCAAGGAAGATTTTACTTGACACGAGGCGCAGCCGTCAAACTTACAGACTCCATTGATGCCTACTATTCAACTGGCACTTGGACTTTTGAAAAAACAGAGCGTGCCGTCATTGAACTCTGCAAGAAAAAGAATACCTACGGACACCGACTCAAGTTGGAAGATTTAAAGGCAGATCCCTACTGTAAGCAAATTCCCGACCTTTCCGAGGATACCGTCAACCGGGTGATTCAAAGTATCTCTTCCAAAATATCCAAGGGTTTGGAACAAGAACAAAACGAAGTACTCCTTCACACTGGGCCCCACCACGACGATATTTCCTTGGGGATCTTGCCACACATCACCAACCAGCTGCATGCCCCAAGCAACGAGGCTCACTTTTCGGTGCTTACCTCGGGATTTACGGCAGTGACCAACAAATTTGTGATTGACACTCTGCTCCACACCAAGAAACTATTGGAAGAAGGCAAGATCCAAATGACGAATTATGAGGACTTCTTTGAAGTGGGCTACCGCCTAAAAACGGACAAAGACGTCTACCACTTCTTGACCAATGTAGCCTCTGAAAATGCAGCTGCCCGCTCACGAGGACTTTGCCACCGTGTGGTCCGTGCGCTCTGCATCGTCTGGGAGATCAAAGACAAGGAGCAGCTACGGGAAACCATCAATGAGGTCATCCAAATCCTGAAGAAATCCTACGACGGCGAAAAAAATCCGCCCAAGATCCAGAAGCTAAAAGGAATGATCCGGGAGTTTGAAGAGGAGTTGGTTTGGGCTCACTTTGGCGTGCAAGTGAAAAATGTGCACCACCTCCGCCTTGGCTTTTACACCGGTGATATTTTTACAGAGCAACCCGACAAAACCCGCGATGTGGATCCGATCGTGGACCTCCTTCAGAAAATCAAACCAACCAAATTGAGTCTTACGCTTGACCCCGAAGGATCTGGACCAGATACCCACTACAAAGTATTGCAAGCGACTGCCGCAGCAGTAAAAAAATGGTCCGAGCAGCACGATACCAGCAAGCTCCGCATCATTGGCTACCGAAATGTATGGTTCAAGTTTGAACCTCATGAAGCCAACGTCATCGTTCCAGTATCCCTGGGAGACATGGCCGTAATGGAAGATAGCTTTGCCAACTGCTACCTCAGCCAGGTCAAAGCCTCCTTCCCAAGCTATGCACACAATGGAAAGTTCAGCACTGTAGCCAAGCGCACCTGGGTAGGGCAACTGAATGACATTCAACTCTTGCTGGGCAAAAATTACTTTTACCAGCACGAGCATGCAAAAGTCAGAGCAAGCCATGGCCTGATTTTCTTCCGTGATATGAATGTGGAGGAGTTTTTGGCCACTGCCCGAGAACTCGAAAAATCCATCGAAGGCATGCTGTAAGCCTAAAATGCTTTTAAAAAAACAAAATGGACTACTGGATAGTCTTACCCTAGTTCAAACAACGAACTCCCCTTTTTCACCTTGCAGGTTATGGAAAATACCATTTTAGGACTAGACATTGGCGGCACCAGCATCAAAGGCGGTGTGCTGGTCCAGGGCAAGCTTCAAGACATACGAAGTATCCCTACGCCTGCCGGCGAAAGCCAGGAGTATATCTTGGAGACCATTGCCACGTTCATCGATAGCTATGGCGGCTACGACTTTGTTGGCATCGGTATTGGCATCCCAGGACTGGTGGATGCACGGCGAGGACTCGTATTGGGCCTTGCCAACATACCTTCCTTTCAGCAGGTACCGCTAAAGAAATTTCTAGAAGACCGCTTTGGCAAGCCGGTGGAAGTGAATAACGACGCCAACTGCTTTGCGCTCGGCGTGCACAAGTTTGGCCCCGGCCGTCCCTTCAAGCACCTCGTAGGCATCACCCTCGGCACAGGTGTAGGCGGTGGGATCGTGATCAACGGACAGCTTTATTCTGGCCTCAACTCCGCAGCGGGAGAATGGTGCGGTGCAGCTTACCTTGATAGTACTTTTGAAGATTACTGCAGTGGAAAATTTTTCGAACGCGAATACCAAAGCCGTCCCAAAGCACTGGCCAAACTCGCCCTTGCCGGCGACCCGGTAGCTTTGAAGGCCTTCGACGAGTTTGGACAGCACCTCGGCGAGCTACTGAAGGTGATCCTCTACTCACTTGCCCCTGAAGCCATCGTTCTTGGAGGCTCCATCCGCAAAACTTTCCCCCTATTTGAAAAGTCACTACGAGCCACGCTAGCCACCTTTGCCTACCCTAGCGTCTTGGAGCAGCTGCAGCTATTGATTTCCGATTTGGACGAAACTGGCATTCATGGCGCCGTGGCACTCCTTGATCTAAAGGTCCATAGACCGCAATTGTCCACAGACGACGGTCCACAATCGACAGCTCACTGAATTGAACTTCAAGCCTTGCTTGCAGCAAATAAGATGTACTTACTGCCTACTTTATTCCTATAGCCAATCAGCTGTCGACAGAGGACTGTTAGCCGTTGACAAATTGATATTCCTTGAAAATAATTTCCATTGGCTAGCTCCTTTCCCTTATTTTTATCTCGGAACAGCCCCTATGGAAAGAACACTATCGATTCGAAGCTTAGTGCGCATCAGCAGACCCATCAACCTGCTGCTGATTGCTTTTGCGCAGGGGATGACCGCTTACTTTTTGATTGGTACCGACCGGACTGGTTTACCTGTGCTGCAAGATTACCGACTCTACTTGCTCGTATTGGCCACTGTGCTGATCACTGCCGCGGGCTATATGATCAACGATTATTACGACGTCAAGATTGACCTCATCAACCGCCCTCGACAGGTGGTCGTAGGCAAAGGCATCAAGCGTCGCGTCATCTTAGTACTACATAGTGTATTCAACTTCGCAGCCATAGGGCTTGGCTACCTTGTTGCCCCGCGCATCGCCACGGTTATTTTTTTTGCTGCACTCTTGCTTTGGCTGTATTGCAACTGGCTCAAGCGAAAGCCCTTGATTGGAAATATTGCCGTAGCCTTTCTGACCGCACTATCCATTTATTTGGTAGGGCACTATTACCAAAAGAATGAGCTATTCGTCTTCACTTTTGCGCTTTTTGCCTTCTTTTTAAACCTTATTCGCGAGCTACTCAAAGATATTGAAGATCGGAAGGGAGATCACCTCCACGGATCCAAAACCTTGCCGATAGTACTTGGCTTTCGCAAGACCAAGCAGGTCATCTACATCATTGCCATCACCTTTGTGGGTGCGATCCTGACGGTTACTTTTCAACTCAATGATCCAAATCTATATGTCTATTTTGGAGGATTGGGCGTCATATTCTGCTGGTTTATTTGGAGAATCCATGTAGCAGACAGAAAGGAACAATTTGCGCAGTTGAGTGCTATTGCCAAGGCGATTATGTTCATAGGAACACTAAGTATGGCCTTTGTTTCAGGATAGGAGCAGGTATTTTTTTTGCTTCCCTTCCTGTGCCTTTACTCACAAAGTATCCGTAGCGAATTTGATAGTTTTGTAAAAAATTGACCTATGAAAACAACCTTCTTATCCGGATTACTTCTGCTTACGGGCCTTTATGCCTGTCAGCCGAGTTCTAAAACTGAATCCACTAGTTCAGAAAACACCAGCCAAGCAGCTAGTACCTCCGTCATCACTTTGACTGCTCAGGAATTTGCGGCCAAGAGCAGTGGTGGAACTATCCTAGATGTGCGCACGGCGGGCGAGGTAGCGCAGGGCAAAATTGCGGGCGCACTGGTCATTGATTTTTATAGTCCAGATTTTATGAATCAGGTCAGTCAAATTTCCAAAGACCAAGAAGTCTACGTGTATTGTGCAGTTGGTGCGCGAAGCGAGGAAGCTGCGCGCATGCTGTTGCAGCAGGGGTACACCAAGGTCTATCACCTACAAGGAGGAATTCAGGCTTGGAGCCAGCAGGGATTGCCGGTGGAGTGAGTTAATGGGAAATTACTTTATAATTTACCGTACACACATTTAGATGGCAGTAATTCAAAGCCCACAAAAAAGCCCTTAATTCAATGAATTAAGGGCTTTTTGACTAGTGCAGAGAGGAAGGGATTCGAACCCTCGATACCCTTTTGGAGTATACACACTTTCCAGGCGTGCTCCTTCAACCACTCGGACACCTCTCTGTATGTGGTTTGACTCGGTAGCCGAATCGGAGTGCAAAGAAAAAAATTATTCCTGCCGATTCCAAATGGCTTTCGGAAATTAAGCGATAATTAGGCACTTATCTCGCCCGCAATGGACTGAGTAAGGCGAAGGCAGAGCTCTTCCCTACTTAATTTTTGCCCCAGCAAAAACATTAGCTTCGTCACCGCCGCCTCAGTGGTCATGTCGGCCCCACTCACTACCCCTACAGCCAAGAGTTCCTTACTCGTTTCGTAGCGCCCCTGAATCACCCTTCCACCATTACACTGGGAAACATTGAGGATCACTAGCCCCTTTTTGATGGCGGCCTCAAGTGACTTCATAAACCAGTCGAGTGAGGGGCTATTACCCGAACCGTAGGTTTCCAATACCACACCACGCAAGCCCTCGATGGCAAAGCAAGCATCCAAAATCTTGTCTGTGATGCCCGGAAAGAGCTTCACAATCATGACGCCATTGTCCAAGTTATTTCGGTTGACTAGTTTTTTATTAGGCTCAAAAGGTCGTATAGAGGTAGTATTGTAATCAATCACAATACCTGCCTCCGCCAAAATCGGGTAATTCTCAGATTCAAAGGCATCGAAGTGAACACTTTGTACCTTCTTTGATCGGTTGCCGCGCAAAAGCATGTGATTAAAGAAAATACATACCTCCGGAACAATGGGTCTTCCCTTTGATTTGGCGGTGGCAATTTCAAGAGAAGTCATCAGGTTTTCCCGAGCATCAGAGCGCATCGCCGAAATAGGGAGCTGCGCCCCCGTAAAAATGACAGGCTTATTTAAGCCCTCGAGCATATAGCTCAGCATGGACGCCGAATAAGCCATGGTATCTGTCCCGTGTAGCACCACAAATCCGTCGTAGCTATCGTAATTTTCAGTGATAATATAGGCCATGTCCTTCCAATGACTCATGGTCACATTGGAGGAGTCAATGGGTTCAGGAAAGGAAATCACTGTGATAGCGATATTCATGTTGGAGAGAATGGGAATCTTCTCCAGAATCTGACCGAAGTTGAACGGGACTAACGCGCCCGACTCGTCGTAGGACATACCCAAGGTTCCTCCCGTATAAATGATCAGTACAGAGGAGGCCTTGCTGGTTTTAATACCGGTGTTGAGGCGAACAATCTTGTAGTTCATTTTTCGATCTTGCTAAAGAGTTGAAGTGCATTGGTAGCCGTCGCTTCTGCCACTACAGTAGCAGAAACATGCAGCAGGTCACCCACTTTCGCTGCAACAAATGGCAGGTAGGCGGGAGAATTTCTTTTTCCTCGATGGGGCACAGGCGCAAGGTAGGGCGCGTCCGTTTCCAACACCAAACTATCTAGGCTAAGATAGGGAATCACCTGATCCAATCCACCATTTTTGAAGGTGGCCACGCCTCCTATACCCAACAAAAAGCCTAGGTCAACGATACGCTTCGCTTGATCTAGGGTTCCGGTAAAACAATGGAATATCCCCCTCAGCTTACCGTCGTGCGCCTTTTCAATAAAATCTATCGTCAAGTCAATGGACTCTCTGCAGTGCAAAACAATGGGTAGTTCCCTGGCCTTGGCCCAGCCCACCTGGATATCTAAGGCAGCAAGCTGTCGATCGAGGCTGGTTTTATCCCAATATAGATCGGTACCGATTTCACCAATCGCAGCGAAAGAGCGGCGATCGAGCCAAGCCTCCATGACCTGCAACTGTTCAGCAAAGTCATCCCCCACATCGCAGGGATGCAAACCCATCATCGGTACACAGAGATCACCATAGCGACTTTCGCAGTCAAGCATGGCATCAATGGTATGTACATCCACATTGGGCATGAATATCTTGGTAACCCCCGCAGCACGAATCTCCTCGATCACCTGATCCCGGTCGGCATCAAATTTACTCGAGTAAATATGGGCATGGGTATCAATCAAGGTCATAGGATGGGGTGGTTTATTTCCTGTTGAGCACTCAAAAATAAGAAACAATCTACTGAATCCCCGTTGCTTTGCCCTTTCGGTAAAAAATTGTTCAGGCTACCCACTGGATTTTCGCCCGAAGCTGATTAACGCAGCTTATAACAGTCGGGTAGTGTAGCCTTCTTGCACCAAAAAATCCAAATAATCAGGTAGGACCTGCTGCAGCTTTACTTTGGTCTTCTGCTGGTCATGAAAAACCAAGATTTTGCCTGGGGCAGTTTTTTCCATTATCTCCGTCAACAGCTGCGCCGGTGCTAGAGAGTCATCAAAATCGTAGCTGAGCAAACTCCACATCACAATCTTTTTGTTCTTAGCTAGCGCATGCGCTTGCCGAGGTCCTAGCTCCCCATAAGGCGGACGAAAAAGCGTAGTTTGAACGCCCAACACGGAAGATAGCGCCTCGTCGCAATAGGCAACGTCCTGGAGGTAGTCGCGACAGCTGCACCGCCAACCGTGCAAGTGATGGTCCGTATGGTTACCCACGCGGTGTCCACGTGCCAGCACCTCCCGAGCGAGTTCGGGATGCTTGCGCACATTGTCCCCTACCATAAAAAAAGTGGCCACCTGTCCCCGCATCGCCAACTCCTCAAGCACCCAATCGGTAATTCCCGGGACAGGTCCATCGTCGAAGGTTAGGTAAATTGACTTACCCCCGCTAGGCCCTACCCAAAGCCGATGGGGAAAAAGATTTTCCACCCATGAAGGAAAGCGGTGCATTCTCATCTCAAAAAAATCGGAGACTCAACAACGTCAAATCGTCATGTAGGGGAACTTGCTGCGAAAACCGGCCCATAGCTAAGCGAAACTCTTGATGGAAATCATCGGGGTGTCGAAAGCTATTTTTCTCAACAAAATCGCGAAAGCGCTCCTCTCCATATTCTTCCTCCAGGGGATTCATGGCTTCAGTTAAGCCATCGGTATACAAGTGGATGCTGTACTGCTGCAGGTCATCACGGCTGCCAATTTCCAAAAATGGCAAGGCCTCAAATGCTCCCAAAATGGTCGTGCCAGCTTCTAAAATTTCCGCAATACCGTCACTTTCTCTAGACAACACGGGAGGATTATGCCCAGCGTTTACATAGCGCAGCGTGCCTGTTGCCAGGTCGTATTCCCCGATGAAAAAAGTAATAAAACGCTCCCCTTTGGTGATATCAAATAGCGTAAAGTTCAATTGGTGGATGAGCGTTTCCAAGTCCGTATTGCTGCGCAACAAGGTTCGGAGCGCCGCCTGGAAGTTAGACATCAACAAGGCCGCAGCCATGCCTTTTCCCGAAACGTCAGCAATGCAGAAATATCCTTTTTGGGCATCTTTGGTAATCAGGTCGTAGTAGTCACCCCCAACTCGGCTATGTGGCACGTAGGTAACCTGTGCTTTCACCAGCTCCGTATTGGGAAGCTGAGCCGGAAATAACATTTGCTGTACCTGCGAGGCAATTTCTACCTCACGCTTGAGTACTTCCTGCTCCAGCTGCCGCCGAGCAAAGCGCTTGTTTTCCAAGGCTACCACCAAAATATTAGCTAAGGCCTGCGTAAAGTCAAGATCCAGCTCTTTGTCCTTCGATTTATTCTTCAAAAACAAGATTGCCAACAAAGACTCCTTGTGGTAGACTGGTAAATAGGTTTCAAGCTCCCCAAAGGAATAGCCCTCCTCCAATTTAATGGAAAGGCTTCCCGACTCCTTATCCTCGGTCACTGACGAAGCATCCAGGTGAGTTGGGGTAGCCGAACGCACCCCGTGGGCGATTCTCCGTTCAAAATTCCCTTCCTTGGCTACGTATAAGACCAAGGCCTTGATATCCAGGTGAACCAAGCAGGTAAACTTGAAGATGGTGACCAGCACCTCTTCCGATTGGTTGTCGTTGATGGCCTGCGTGATTTCCAACAGGGCCTTGAGCTCCAGTTCTTTTCGCTGGTAAAGGTTGCTGTCTGATCGCACGTTAAAGGGTCGTATGGGCCAGTAACCCTTTTTTGGTGGCCAAATACAGTAAATCCTTGCCTTGGGTACGGATGTCGATTTCTCCAAAACACTCCCTATCGGGATCAAACAAGCACTTGATCCAGCCCTGCTCATGAAGTAGCGCCAAGGTGTCTAGAAGAAGGGTGTCCTCCCAGCCCAAGGTTTGCTTTAGGTAGGTATAGTCTTGAACAAAATACAGTTCGTCCAACAAATCGAATTCTTCGTTGCTCATGTTGACAGGTCTAGTTGCTAAAAATAGGAAATCTTCTTGGGAAATTGGCAGTCAAGTCCTCGCGAGTCCAGCTGCGTTTTTAGTAGCTTTTCCGTTACCTTGCAGTCGTGAAGGACGATGTAAAGAAAACCCCTACGGAAAAAATCATACTTGGCATCGACCCAGGGACTACGGTCATGGGCTATGGCCTGATCCTCACAGAGGGAAAAAAATACAAAATCCTGCAGTACGGGGTAATTCACTTGAAGAAGTACGAAACCCACGAACTCAAGCTAAAAAAGATTTTTGAGCGGATAAGTGGGATTTTGGAGGAGTTTGCTCCCGATTCAGTGGCTTTGGAAGCCCCATTTTTTGGTGTCAACGTCCAGTCCATGCTCAAGCTGGGCCGCGCACAAGGGGTGGCTATGGCAGCAGCACTTTCCAAAGAGATTCCCATCACAGAGTACTCTCCCAAAAAGGTAAAGCAGTCTGTAACAGGTAATGGAAATGCCTCAAAGGAGCAGGTAGCAGCCATGCTGCAAACCTTGTTAGGCATCGAGGAACTGCCCAAGTTGCTGGATGCGACTGATGCACTCGCCGTAGCGCTATGCCATCATTTTCACGAAGGCCGGATGCAAACGCGCGGGAGAAATGAAGGCTGGAAGTCGTTTATCGAAGACAACCCGAGCCGACTAAAAAAATAAGCGGAGAATTACTCCGCTTTATCTTTTGCTACTTTAGTTGGAAGGGTATAGCCTAAAGATAGCTTGAATACGGTGTTATTGACCTCAAATTCATAGTAGTTAAAAGGAACAATACCAAAATCATAGCTGAATTGTAGGTTTAGCTTGTTTGCAAAGGAATAACCAATGCCCATTACTCCTCCGATTTCGTATCCACCTAATGGATCCACTCTATTGTCTTTTATATTCCCTTTGTTATAAGTTCGGGTCAAAAGGAAACCTGCCTGTGGTCCAGCGAATACGTTAAAAGATGGGTTAAGCGAGTAGCGCACCAGGATGGGTACATCCAGGTAGCCCAATTTTTCGTCAATCTCGGTGGTAGTCCCCGGGTCGATTGTGTTGTAACCTTTCCCAGAGAAGGATAATCCTGGCTCAATAACAAGCTTTTCTGTTGCCTGAATGCCATAGTAAGCCCCTAAATGAAATGTTGTTACTGAAGTATAGGCACGCTGGGCTTCTCCATTGGAGAAGTTGGCTGAGCCAAGACCCGCACGAAGACCAATTTGTGCCTGCGCAGCCGTTAGGCCGCAAAGAAAAGTAAGGAGTAGTAAACCTTTTTTCATAAGTAAAGAAGTATCGTTTTCTAAAGCTAAAACATAGAAATAGAAAATGCCACCCACATCCTTATTTTTTATTTCCCCGATTGAAGAAAAAAAGCAAGCTCTCCTAAAAAAACTTCCACAACACTTCACCCCACCACACTTGGAATCCCTTGGGTTTTTTCTCAACTTCAATTTTCATTACCAACAAGACCCAAAAAACTCTTTGGCCACCAGCCCCACTTGCAACTTCTTCTATATCTACCTGAATCATAGGAGGAAAACAAACCATAGCCAGTGAGCAGCATAGCCAAGACCACACCTAGATCCACATGAAAAGCCATAACTTCCTCATTCCCCTACTGCTACTTTTTGTCAGTTGCGGAACCCAATCTACCGAACAAACCTACGATAGCTCCATGCTGCGTCGTGCGAGCGCAGCAGAGGTAGAGGCTTTGGTTGAAGCTTTTATCTTGGCGGAAGATTCCTCTGTAATCGACATTCCTGCGGGCTTTTACGAACTCAAAACTCAGTTGATTCTAGACAACAAAACTGCAATCCAAATCAAAGGGGCGGGGATGGACCAAACTGTACTTTCCTTTCGGGAGTTGAAGTCAGGCGGTGAAGGCGTAAAAATCGTAGGCAAAGACATCCTCATTGAAGAACTCAGCATCGAAGATGCTCCCGGAGATGGGATCAAGGCTCAACATACCGACGGCATCACCTTCCGGAAAATCAACGTGACGTGGACGCACGGAGACAAATCCAAAAATGGTACCTATGCCATCTATCCCGTTCAGTGTAAAAATGTGGTCATCGATAGCTGCATTGCCTCACACTCCAAAGATGCGGGCATCTATGTCGGGCAGTCTGAAGACATTGTCGTCAAAAACTCACTGGCCTTTGGCAACGTCGCTGGCATTGAAATTGAAAATTGTGACCGCGCTGAAGTCTATGGCAACACAGCCAGAGACAATGCGGGTGGTATCCTGGTATTCAACCTGCCGGGCCTTCCCAAGGCAGATGGGCGTCAAACGCGCATTTACGACAACGACATCATAGACAACAACCATGAAAATTTTGCTGTTCCGATTGGTGATGGCCCCAATGGCAATACAGTGACCATGATCCCTCCTGGGTCGGGCATCGTTTTGCTGGCCGCAAAAGAAGTCGAGATTTTCAACAACCGCATCCTACGCAACAAAACCTACGGACTAGCCATCTCCAGTTACCAAGTCACTGGCTTCCCAGCAGAGGCTCCCAACTGGTCTCCGTACACCACTGACATCTATGTGCACGACAACCAGTACGAGCGCAGCACCTTTAGCCTTCCAGATCTTACGCGCGAACTAGGGCAATTGGTCAGCCTATACAACGCACATGGATGGCTCAAAACCCAAGACATCATCTACGACGGTATTTGGGATGAATCGGTCAGCAAAACCATCGATTCCAATCCCATGCGAATCTGCATTAAAGAGCCTAACATGGCCTCTCTTCGCTTCACCCGCTTCTACCTCATGGAAGGAGAAGAAAACATCGACTCCTTCAGCGATTATAGCCCCTTTCAGAAGTGTGCAAGCCCTACTGGAGACAAGCTATCGCTCATTACTCCTCAAGCAGCGAATAAACTATGAACTGGTCGTTTAAACGAGTAGCAAAAAAAGCAATACCCCTCCTTTTATTCTTAGGGATGGCCATGGCCTGCGACCCAAAAACGAGCGATCAGCAACTGTCTTCCGATGCCGTAGAAGAGGTGCTGGCTCCTGAGGAGGCTAATGGGAAATTCCCCTACCGAAGACTATCTACCTATGGTTTTTTTGTCGGGGAAATGGCCAACTTAAGCCCTGATCCAAGCCTACTTCCTTACCAACCTGCCTCCTCCCTATTTACAGATTACGCGTTGAAAAGTCGGTTTGCCTACCTCCCAGAAGGAGAGAAAGCAGTTATCGAAGGGGATGAACTCAACTTGCCCAAAGGAACAATCTTGGTCAAGAATTTCTACTACCCAGCAGACTTTAGAAAGCCGGATGGGGAGCGAAGAATCATCGAAACCCGACTTATGATTAATGAGGAGAATGGCTGGGAAGCCTACCCTTACCTCTGGAATGAATCCCAAACGGATGCCGTGCTGAAAGTAGTGGGCGCCGAAAAAGAGGTTCGCTTTGTAGACAACACAGGTCAAGAGCAGATCATCAACTACCTGGTGCCCAACAAAAATCAATGCAAGAGTTGCCACAACAAAAATGAAGCCCTCGCCCCACTAGGCGTGCAAACCAGGCACCTCAACCATCCGCTCAACTATGGACAAGGGCAAAAAAATCAATTGGCGCATTGGACCTCTTTAGGAAAGCTGGAAGGCTTCAAAGGCCCTGAAGCACATCTAGCAGTGGTCAATTACGAAGACAAGAGCCAAGTCTTAAACGATCGTGCCATGGCCTACCTGGACATCAATTGCTCCCACTGCCATCGCGCAGAGGGTCCAGCAAGTACATCCGGACTATTTCTTACCTATGGACAACAAGACCCCTTGAAGCTGGGCATTTACAAGACACCTGTTGCCGCAGGCAAGGGTTCTGGCTCACATACTTACGACATTGTGCCGGGAGATGGAGATGCGTCCATTCTCCTGCACCGCATGAATTCCACCGAGATGGGTGTAGCCATGCCGGAAATCGGCCGAACAAGTATTCATAAGGAAGGGGTGGACTTGATTCGTACCTGGATCAACCAAATGAAATGAGCCAATGATTTTTAGCAAAAAAAAGGACAGGTTACCCTGTCCTTTTTTTTGCTAAAGCTGCAATTACATATTATCACTGCTGACTACAGCAGAGAAATACTCCCTGTTCATGCGTGCAATATTGGTAATGGAAATTCCTTTAGGACATTCTGCTTCGCAAGCACCTGTATTGGTACAAGCACCAAAGCCTTCTTCGTCCATCTGTGCCACCATCTTTTCCGCTCTAGTCTTGCGTTCCACTTGTCCTTGCGGCAAGAGCGCTAGCTGGGAAACTTTCGCAGAGGTGAAGAGCATGGCAGAGGCATTTTTGCAAGCTGCAACGCAAGCGCCGCAACCGATACACTGTGCTGCATCCATGGCCAAATCCGCAATGGTCTTTGGAATAGGAATTTCGTTGGCATCGGGCACACCACCTGTGTTGACAGACACGTAGCCTCCTGCTTGGATGATGCGATCAAAGGCAGAACGGTTGACTACCAAGTCCTTGATCACAGGAAAAGCCTTCGCTCTCCAAGGTTCAACGGTGATTGTCTCACCATCGGAGAAAGAACGCATGTGCAACTGACAAGTGGTTGTCTGCTGAGGTCCGTGAGGCTTCCCGTTAATGTACATGGAACACATCCCGCAAATTCCTTCGCGGCAATCGTGATCAAAGTGAACGGGATCCTCGCCTTTCTCTGTCAGCTGGTCGTTGAGCACATCCATCATCTCTAAAAACGACATGTCTTTAGAAATATGGTCTGCCACGTAGGTTACAAATCCACCTTTATCTGCTGTATTTTTCTGTCTCCAGATTTTTAAATTCAATTTCATCTGTCTACGCTATTTTTTAAAGTTAACTGGGCTTAAGCTGACTATACCCTCGAATTTGATGCTGCCCGAAGGCGGTGAGGATGGGTCAAGCCTGCCCTATTTATCTTGGTATTATTTGTAAGAACGTTGGGTCAACTTCACGTTTTCATAGACCAACTCCTCCTTGACCAGCTCTTCCTCCTGACCTTCGCCAAGGTACTTCCATGCGGCTACGTAGGCATAATTCTCGTCATCACGCAGGGCTTCACCTTCAGGTGTTTGGTATTCTTCACGGAAGTGACCACCACAAGATTCGTTGCGGTTTAGCGCATCGTCTACCATCAGCTCGCCCAACTCTAGGAAGTCAGCCACTCTGTTGGCTTTTTCTAGGGTTTGGTTGAGTTCTTCGTTGGTACCCAAAACTTTCACGTTAGACCAAAACTCCTTTTTCAAGGCTTGGATATCGGCTTTTGCGCCTTTCAGACCTTGCTCGGAACGGGCCATGCCACACTGATCCCACATGATTTTTCCCAATTTCTTGTGGAAATAATCAACGGTCTTGTTGCCATTAATGCCCAAGATGGTGGCAATACGCTGTTCCACTTCTTTTTTGACACGGTCAAACTCAGGGTGCGTATCGTCTACTTTTTTCGGTGCAAGTTGCGCCAAGTAATCCCCGACAGTGTAAGGAATCACAAAATAACCGTCAGCCAAGCCTTGCATCAATGCAGAAGCACCTAGTCGGTTGGCTCCGTGCTCAGAAAAGTTAGCTTCGCCCAAGGCATACAAGCCAGGTACGGTAGTCATCAAGTTGTAGTCAACCCAAAGTCCACCCATGGTGTAGTGCACGGCAGGATAGATCATCATCGGCATTTCGTACGGATTTTCGCCCGTGATCTGCTTGTACATTTCAAATAGGTTGCCGTATTTCTGCTCGATGATCTGACGGGTATCGCGCTTGATGGCATCACGGAAGTCAAGGTAGACCGCCTCACCTGTTTCGTTGACCCCTAGGCCCTCGTCACAGACATATTTTGCATTTCTAGAAGCCACGTCACGAGGCACCAGGTTACCGAAGGAAGGATACTTTCTTTCTAGGAAGTAGTCTCTGTCTTCTTCTTTGATGTCGTTGGCTTTGATCTGTCCTTTTCTCAATTTTTCAGCGATCTCCTTGGTGGCAGGCACCCACACACGACCATCGTTTCGTAGGGACTCAGACATCAAGGTCAACTTAGACTGGTGGTCACCAGAAACGGGGATACAAGTAGGGTGAATCTGCGTAAAGCAAGGGTTAGCGAAGTAGGCACCGCGCTTGTGGGCTCTCCAAGCAGCAGTGACGTTGGATCCCATCGCATTGGTAGAAAGGAAAAACACGTTGCCATAGCCACCGGTGCACAAAAGCACGGCATGGGCTGCATGCGTTTCTACGGCACCTGTGATCAAGTTACGGGTAACAATCCCTTTGGCATGGCCATCGATTACGACCACGTCCATCATTTCGGTCCGTGGATAGAGCTTCACCTTACCATTGGCTACCTGACGGCTAAGTGCAGAGTAGGCGCCAAGCAAAAGCTGCTGTCCCGTTTGGCCACGGGCATAAAAAGTACGGGACACCTGAGCACCTCCGAAGGAACGGTTGGCCAAAAGCCCTCCGTATTCTCTTGCGAAAGGCACACCCTGGGCCACACACTGGTCAATGATTTTTACCGACACCTCTGCCAAGCGGTAAACGTTGCCTTCACGGGCACGGTAGTCGCCCCCTTTGACGGTGTCGTAAAACAATCGATAGATAGAGTCACCGTCGTTTTGGTAGTTTTTTGCTGCGTTGATACCCCCTTGCGCTGCAATGGAGTGCGCTCTTCTCGGGCTATCTTGGAAACAAAAGGCTTTTACATTGTACCCCAACTCCGCAAGAGAGGCTGCAGCCGATGCACCGGCAAGGCCTGTTCCCACGACGATGACGTCGTATTTTCTTTTGTTTGCTGGGTTGACCAGCTTGCTTGAAAACTTGTGCTTAGTCCATTTTTCTGCCAAAGGACCAGCAGGTATTTTGGAATCGAGTATCATACGGGACTATTTAGTAGCTAGAGAAATGAATGTACAAGGGCATAGAAGCGAATAGCGCAGGCACCAAAATGGAGTAGGCCATGCCAAGGGCCTTGATCGCAGGAGAATACTTTTTGTGGCTAAGGCCCAAGGTTTGGAAAGCTGAAGCAAATCCATGAGAAAGGTGGAAACCTAGAAAAACCATGGACAAAACATACAAGGCTACGAGCCAGCCCTGCTTGAAGGCTTCGCTTACAATTAGGAAAAGGTCTTTGTACACTTCTCCATCGTAGGTGACGGTTGGCATTTCGCCCCAGTGCATTTTCGCCCAAAATCCTTGCAAGTGCACCACCAAGAAAATAAGGATGATTGTACCCAACACACCCATGTTACGGGACGACCAGGCACTGTTTGTACTTCCTTTGGAGGTAGAGTAGGCTACTGGGCGAGCAGATTTGTTGTGAAGGGATAGGGTGATCGAATAGATGATGTGCCCAATGACAGAAATATAAGTCAGGTAGGAAAGCAACTTGACCGCAGGATTGGTGGTCATAAACTTGGCATACATATTAAATGCCTGCCCACCATCTCCTTTAAATAGAAGCAAATTTCCCGATACGTGGCCGGTCAAAAACAGGATGAGAAAAAGACCGGTCATTGCCATGATCAATTTTCTACCTAGGGTGCTGTTCAAGGTTTTGGTAACCCAACTCATAGAAAGATTTCGATTAGTTTAAAACAAGGAGCTTTTGCTCTTCAAGTGGCCAAATTTACATCTGAGATGAGTAGTATCCAATGCATCGCCAAACGCGTTGCTTATTTTTAATTATTCTAAATAATGAGTGGATTTAGCCCTTTTTCCCGTTTTTTACGAGATTTCTAACATCCTGTTCATTTTTATTGTTTTAAAATTTCGTGGTTTTTCTCCTTACATCGCTTTACTTCGTATACGTAGATTGTTTGGAGGACTACCACTCATAAAAAGCCGCCTCCTAAGTCCTTATTTTCAGGAAAGATCAGCCACATTAACCATGAAGTTTACACGCCATTTTGTACTTTTTCTCCTTGCACTACTGATAGGAATATCGGCTGCCAAAGCGACACACATCCGTGCGGGCGAGATCATTGCCGAACGCATTTCGGTACAAACCCTTACCTACCGCATCACCGTGGTGGGCTATACGGACACACGCTCTTCGGTAGTTTTTGGCCCTGGCCGCATCAACTTTGGCGACGGGAGGGAGGAAACGCTTAACCTGAAAAGTGATTTTACGCTAGTAGAAGACCTGGGAGACCTCATCGAGAAAAATACCTTTGTCATCACGCACACCTTCCAAGGCCCAGGCAAATACAAGATTCGTTTCTTAGAATTTAACCGAAACGACCTCACCCTCAACATGGACAATTCGGTGGACACTCCCTTTTATGTGGAAACTGAAATTACCATTGACCCATTTATCGGCGTCAATAACTCCCCCGTCTTGACCATCCCTCCAGTAGACAATGGCGCAGTTAACGTGCGCTACATCCACAATCCAGGCGCTTATGACCCCGATGGAGATAGCCTTTCCTACCGCATCGAAATCCCCAAACAAGGTTTTGAGCGGGAAGTAAACAACTACCGTGATCCAGCTAGTGCGGAGTTTAGCAAAAACAAGGAAGATGGCTCTTCTCCAGCATTCTTAAGAGTAGACCCCATCTTTGGCGACCTTATCTGGGATGCCCCAGGCACGGCAGGGCAGTATAGTGTGGCGATGCGGATCACAGAATGGCGAAAAATCAATGGCAAATACGAACAGATCGGCTACGTGGTACGGGACATGCAGGTGATCATCGAAAACTCCAACAACAAGCGCCCCAAACTCATCCTCCCACCTGATCTCTGCGTAGTGGCCGGCACCTCCATTAAGGAAATCATCCAAGGTGAAGATCCTGATGGAGACCCCATCAAAATTGAAGTGTTTGGCGAGCCCATGGAAATAAATGCCTCCCCAGCGAAGTATACGCCAGAAAACAAATTCCAGCCTCAGCCCGGCATCGTGAATTTTTCCTGGCAAACCGTCTGCAACCATGTGCGGGAGCGAGAGTACGAGGTGCGCGTGCGCATCACCGACCAGCCTCGCTCTGGCCCCAAGTTGGTGGACATCCAAACCTGGAAAATCAAAGTTATTGGCCCTCCACCCGTGTGGGATGCACTCGAACAACTACCTGGCCGAACAGTCAAATTAAGTTGGGACCCCTACCCCTGTGCCAACTCAGCCGAGGAAATGCAGGTTTGGCGACGAATAAACTCAGATCCATACCTCCCCGATTCCTGTGAAACAGGCATCCGCGGAGGCTACGAGCTCGTTGGCACCACCGACATGGCCACGTTTGCCTTCACGGACAAAAATGGAGGCGAAGGGCTCGCTCCGGGCAACACCTACTGCTACCGATTGGTGGCGACCTTCCCTACCCCAAGGCTGGGCGAAAGCATCGTGTCTGAAGAGATTTGCATCACCATCGATGTGGACGTTCCCATAATCACCAACGTGAGTATTACGGCTACAGACGACCAAAATGGGGAAATTTTTGTCAAATGGACACCTCCCTACGACCTGGATAAAACGCAGTTCCCCGGCCCTTATTCCTACGAATTGATCCGCAACGAGGGATTCACAGGTGCGCAAAATCGAGTGTCCCTAGGAAAAACCTCCGACACTTTATTCACTGACAAAAAGTTGAATACCGAAAATCTGGTATACAATTACAAAGTGGTACTCTACGATAGAAACACCAAGGTAGACACCTCCTCCACCGCTTCATCTGTACGACTTGAACCCACCATCATCAACGAGGCGATCGAATTGAAGTGGTCCGCTACGGTTCCCTGGAACAATTCCCTAGCCCAGTACAAACACGAGGTGTACCGCAACCGCACAGATGCCGGAGCAACAGATGCGGCCAACTTTGTGAAAATCGCCGAAGTAGATGCGACACAAAAGGGATTTCTCTACCTAGATGATGGCAAATTCAATGGGGTCAAACTCAAGAAAGAGGTAGAATACTGCTACTACGTGATAACCAAAGGCGCCTACAATGTTCCAGGACTGGTATATCCGTTGGAAAACCGCTCACAAATCATCTGTGCCAAACCAGATGACAACCGCCTCCCTTGCGCGCCTGTCTTGACCTTTGAAGGCCCAGATTGTGCCGCCTATGTTGCCGAGCAGTCCTGCTCTTCCGATATCTACACACACGAATTGAGCTGGAAACCCAATTTCAGTGGCAGCTGTGACGACCAATTGAGTGGCTACCGCCTCTATTTCAATGCAGACGGCATCGCTGACAGTACCTTCACACGGATAGGGCAATTTTCAGCGATCCAACTCCGCGCCACACTCAACAACTTGACCAACTACAAAGGCTGCTACTACATCACTGCTGTGGACCGTTCAGGAAATGAAAGCCCACGCAGCAATACCGTCTGCGTAGACAACTGCCCCAACTACGTGCTACCAAATGCATTTACGCCAAATAACGATGGGCTAAACGATACCTTCATGGCCTTTGACAATCCCTTCTCGCAGTGCCCTAGATTTGTGGCAAGTGTGGAGATCTTCATTGTCAACCGCTGGGGGGCTGAGGTTTTCCGCTACACGAGCCTTTCCGCCACTGAAAACGATCCCTTTATCCGTTGGGATGGACGGGACAAAGCAGGCAACGAACTCCCAGCGGGTACCTACTTCTACTCAGGAAATGTAGTCTTCGATGTAGTTGATCCGACCAAGAAGCAGCAAACCCTGAAGGGTACGATCCAACTAATCCGCTAATGTCCGCCCCCTCCATCTTGCTCTTTGACGGATGGTGCAGCCTCTGCAATGCCTCGGTGGACTTTGTATTGAAGCGGGACCCCAAGCAACAGTTTTGCGTAGGGGCCATGCAGCAGCCTGAAGGGCAGCGGCTACTTCTACAGGTAGGACTTCCTTCAGACTACCTGGCTACACTGGTGTTGGTGGAAAATGATAACGTGTACTTGGGCAGCTCCGCAGCACTGCGGGTAGCCAAAAAACTTACTGGGGCCTGGCCGCTTTTATACCCCCTGATTGTGGTACCAACCTGGTTGAGAGACCCCATTTACCAATGGATCAGTCGTCACCGGTACAGCTGGTTTGGAAAAGAAACTACCTGTAGACTACCTACACCTTCGGAAAAAGGACGATTTCTAACGGAGGAACACCCTGTTTTTACGCGTATTGGATAATCATCCAATAGATCGGCATACCCAAAGTCAAGTTGAATGGAAAAGTGACCGCCAAGGCCATGGGCACATAGATGCCCTCATCCGCTTCTGGGTTGGCTATCTTCATGGCCGCCGGAACAGCGATATAAGAAGCTGAGGCGGCAAGAATGGCAAAAATCAAGCGATCTCCCACCTCTGGGGCTATCCACTGACTTAGGTAGGCTACAGCGGCTCCATTGATCAGGGGAACGAGGATGGCAAATAGGGAAGAAAAATAACCTGTCTTAAAAAATGCTTTCAACTTTCTGCCGCTAGTAATTCCCATGTCTAGCAAGAAGACTGCGAGAAAGCCTTTGAATATATCCGTAATGAAGGGTTTGATCCCTTCCGCTTGTTTTTCATCGGCGATCAATCCAATCACCAAACTTCCCAGAATCAGCAATACCGAGCCGTTGGTGAAGGCCTTTGAGTCCACCTTCCGTTTTTGTGGCCGTGTATTTGCGCAGCAAGATCACCCCTGAAATGATTGCAGGAGCTTCCATCAAGGCCATAACTGCCACCATATGCCCACCAAATTTTGCGCCCTGCACATCCAAAAAGGAGGCCGCAGCTACGAAGGTGACTGCAGAGATAGATCCATAGGAAGCCGAAATTGCAGCAGCATTAGGCACCCCTAGTTTTTTCTTGAGAATAAAAAAGGTGTAGAAGGGTATGGCAGCGGAAAGCACCACACCAAAGACCAAGGCCCAGATAATATCGGAAGTGAATGCGCTGTGAGAAAGTTCCTGCCCCCCTTTAAATCCAATGGAAAGCATGAGGTAGAGCGCAATGAATTTGGCGCTAGTTGGGGGAATCTCCAAATCACTTTTCAGCTTGACCGCCAATACGCCAAGCGCAAAAAAGAGCAAACTCGGATTGGTTAGGTTGTTGAGTAGAATCTGAAAATCCATAACACAAATATCCCCCCTTTTTTGCGGTCAAAAAAAGTAAAACATAATAATTTTTTATTCGTTATGTTTTTTAAATTAAATTTACTTATGAACCTGACCCTCCATCAACTGAAAGCGTTTCACGCGATTGCCAAGTTTCAAAGCATCACCAAAGCAGCAGAAGCGATGAGCATGACGCAGCCTGCGGTATCCATTCAATTGAAAAACCTGCAGGAGCAGTTTGAAGTCCCCTTAACTGAAATCATAGGAAAGAAAATCCACATCACGGAGTTTGGCCAGGAGTTGGTAGATACGGCAGATCGAATTTTCGGAGAGCTCGACCAGATTGAAGAAAAGATGTTGGAGCTCAAAGGCCTGCTTGGAGGGAAAATCAGAATTTCTGCGGTTTCCACAGGTAAATACATTATTCCTTACCTCATGGCGGACTTCATGAATAGCTATCCCCATGTAGAAATTAGCCTGAGTGTTTCCAACAGATTTAAAGTGCTGGCTCAACTACAGGAAAACTCCACCGACTTGGCATTGGTATCACTTTGGCCAGACGACTTAGACCTCGAAAGCATTCAACTGGCCGAGAACAAGTGGTTTTTGGCCTGCTCCCCAGAAAAAAAGGAGAGTTACCAGGCCTATATAAATGCAGGTGCTTGGGATAAAGTACCTTTTGTACTTCGAGAGAAGGGCTCCGGTACCCGTACCATCATGGAGAAGTTTTTCAACGACCGAGACATCCATGTGGAAACTAGACTCGAGCTCGCAACTAACGAAGCGGTGAAACAAGCGCTGATGGCTGGTCTAGGAGTCTCGCTCCTTTCCAATTTCTCTATGGCACAAGAAATTAAAGAAGGTAGAATTGCGCTAATCGAATACCCTGACCTCCCGCTGAAAGCCGATTGGAAATTGATCTGGCTCAAACAAAAAAAGCACTCTCCAGCAGTAAAAGCATTTATCCGATGGCTATCCGAAAATCGCAAAAAAATACTTTCTTCCCATTTTCCAACCCTAGAGAACCTATAGTTCCTTGACCCACGAGGACTAAAATCCGCTATATTTGTGCGGTTATCACCTACAAATTAAGGAATGAAAGCAGTCGTATTTCCGGGCCAAGGTGCCCAGTACCCAGGGATGGGCAAATCCCTCTACGAAGAAAATCCAGCCGCTAAGGCGCTTTTTGAACAAGCCAACGAGATCTTGGGCTTCCGAATTACCGACATTTTATTTGAAGGTACAGAGGAAGAGCTAAAGCAAACTAAAGTAACACAGCCTGCGATCTTTTTGCATTCTGTGATCCTGGCAAAAACCACCCCTGACTTTGCGCCAGACATGGTTGCAGGCCACTCCTTGGGTGAGTTTTCTGCCCTGGTAGCAAACGGTACCCTAAGCTTCGAGGATGGGCTGCGCTTGGTATTTCAGCGCGCACTCGCCATGCAAGAAGCCTGTGAGATCAACCCCTCCTCCATGGCAGCGATCCTTGGATTGGAAGACCAGGTGGTCGAAGAAATCTGCGCAGGAATAACAGGAGAAATCGTGGTTGCCGCCAACTACAACTGTCCTGGACAATTAGTCATCTCTGGATCCACCAAAGGCATTGAAATTGCTTGCGAACTGCTAAAAGCTGCAGGAGCAAAAAGAGCTTTACCCCTACCTGTAGGTGGTGCTTTCCATTCTCCTTTGATGGAGCCCGCACGGGAGAAACTTCAAAAAGCAATCGAAGAAACACAGTTTCATACCCCTAGCTGCCCGATTTACCAAAACGTTTCTACTACGGCCGTTTCGGATGTGGCAACAATCAAAGCTAACTTGATTGCCCAACTGACGGCACCGGTCAAATGGACTCAATCCGTACAGCATATGGTAGCCGATGGTGCAACCGAATTTGTCGAATGTGGACCAGGAAAAGTGCTTCAGGGCCTTGTGAAAAAAATCCATCCTGAAGCTATCGTTTCAGGACTCTAAACTAAGTCCCAGCCCTGCGGCTGGGATTTTTTTTACCCTTATCCTTCGACTACCCAGACCTTGCACGTATCCTCGCAGTCGGCCAACATCTCAAGCGACGTTTTGCCCGTGATCGGGTGCTGCCAATCTGGAAGCATTTCCGCCAGGGGCACTAGCACAAACTTTCGTTGTGTGATATAAGGATGCGGCAGC
>JBIIFN010000128.1:0-6697 GCA_044237325.1 Algoriphagus sp. | reverse complement strand
GTATAAGATAATCGGTGTTGAGGAGCTCTCTAGCCAAAAGCAACGCATCTACAAGGTGGAATTTTTGAAGGACAAAAAAGTGGGTCAAAAAGTCTTACGCGCAAGATTTACAACAGCCTCGGGTAGCGTATTTGACCAAACCACACATACCATAGCATACAAACACATTCCCAAGTTGACTTATTTTACACCGACAACATTATCGCTTATTCAAGCGGATTGGAAGGTGTCAGGGGACAAGGTGGGCTATCTGGCTGGTGCGGGTGATGAGGTGCCTGAAGTTTTATCTGCGTTAGGCTATGAAGTCAGTTTTCTTGGAAAGGATGACATCCGTCTTGACTATCTGAATCAGTTTAAAGCCATTGTGGTTGGTATTCGAGCCTACAATACCAACGAGGATTTGGCTGTTCAGCAGCCTCTATTGATGGATTATGTAAAGGCAGGAGGCAACCTCATTGTACAGTACAATACGAGCTCACCGCTCGTTACCAAAGCACTTGGTCCCTATCCCTTTGTGATTGGTCGAGACCGGGTAACAGTTGAAGGTTCTCCAGTAATTTTTGAAGCCAGTAATCCGCTTTTTTCCTCTCCAAATCCCATTCGCCAGGAAGATTTTAACGGCTGGGTGCAAGAGCGAGGGCTTTATTTTGCTGCGCAAATTGACGAGCGATACCAATCTCCATTGACCTTACAAGATCCTGGAGAGCAGCCTAGTAAAGGTAGCTTGATTACGGCTAAAGTAGGAGAAGGAACCTACGTCTATACAGGGCTATCCTTCTTTAGGCAGCTGCCTGCAGGAGTTTCCGGAGCAATCAAATTATTCATCAACCTGATTGAGCAATAGCATGGAAGAGAAACAAATTCAGTGGTCAAAAATTTACCTAGCACTGATGGGTAGTTTGGTCGTTACGATTGGCTTGCTGTACTGGTTAACCCGCGCGTTTTCATGAGCACATTAGATTGGGTAGTATTATTTTTGACGTTGGTGTCCATCACGGTGTATGGCATCTACAAGACACGAGGTAAAAAAAGCTTAGAGACTTACCTAAAAGGGAATAACGACAATTGGTGGACCATTGGGCTATCCATCATGGCTACTCAGGCGTCGGCCATTACCTTTTTGAGTACGCCAGGCCAAGCCTACGAAGATGGAATGCGCTTCATCCAGTTTTACTTTGGTTTACCGCTGGCTATGATCATCATCTCGGTGAGCTTTGTGCCGATCTACTACAAACTTAAGGTCTACACCGCCTATGAATACTTAGAAAATCGATTTGACCTAAAAACCCGAACACTCACAGCACTGCTATTTATCGTCCAGCGTGGTTTGGCTGCAGGAATCACTATTTATGCGCCAGCAATCATCTTATCTACCTTACTGGGTTGGAACCTTACGCTGACCAATATTTTTATTGGTGTTTTAGTGATTTTATATACTGTTTCGGGTGGTACGGAGGCCGTCTCTATTACGCAGAAACAGCAAATGGCCGTCATGATGGGGGGGATGGTCTTGGCAGGAATCATGGTGATTCAGCTTCTTCCTATTTCTATGAAGGAGGCCCTTCAAGTTGCAGGCAAGATGGACAAGTTGAACGTGGTTAATTTTGAGTTTGACTTAGCCGATCGCTATTCCATCTGGTCGGGCATGACAGCAGCCGTCTTTTTATTTTTAAGTTATTTCGGTACCGACCAGAGTCAGGTCCAGCGCTATCTCTCTGGACAGACCCTGACCCAAAGCCGTATGGGTTTGCTGATGAATGGATTTCTGAAGATACCGATGCAGTTTTTGATTCTCTTTATTGGTGTCATGGTCTTTGTATTCTACCAGTTTATCCAGCCACCAGTCAACTTTAACCAGGTACAAACGGAGGCGCTTCGCCAGAGTGTGCATGCGCCTGAGTTGGCACGTATGGAGGCAGCTTACGCTGAAAACTTTGCTTCAGGGAAGGTTGCCTACCAAGAGCTCCTTACCGCCATGGAACAAGGTGATGACCCAGCTACACAAGAATTGACACAATCCTTGGCTGCACTCAAGACTGAGCAAGAAGAAATAAGGAAAGAAGTTAAGGAATTGGTCTTGGTCAATGATCCAACAGCCGAAACGCGTGACACGGATTACGTATTCATGCGGTTTGTGATGGACTACCTACCAGCAGGCGTTGTTGGGCTTTTGTTTGCTGTAATTTTTGCGGCAGCCATGTCTTCCTCTTCCTCGGAATTAAACGCCTTGGGAAGCACTACGACCATTGATTTGTACAAGCGATCGGTAAAAAAGGAGGCGAGCGATGCACACTATGTGGGCTCCTCAAAACTATTTACGGCATTCTGGGGGCTAGGCGCTATTCTTTTTGCAACCTATGCTTCCTTGTTTGAAAATCTGATCCAAGCCGTTAATCTCCTAGGTTCATTATTTTATGGAACCATCCTTGGTATTTTCATCGTAGGCTTTTTCATAAAGTGGATCAAAGGGCAGGCGGTATTTATAGCGGCCCTGCTTTCTCAGGCTTTGATTCTTGTGGTACATTTCTTCAATGGTACAGGGCTTTGGGGATTTCATTGGGACATTGGCTTTCTCTGGTACAATGTCATCGGCTGCCTTTCGCTTGTTTTATTTGGCTTGATTCTTCAACTCATCCAAGGAACCAATTCCACAAAAAAATAGTAGCAGATAAAAAATAGAATTAAGCAAAAAAAGAAGCCTTCGAATAGTCGAAGGCTTCTTTTGTTTCTCTTTCTGTTTGTTTCCTATGACTAAAAAAGTCTGAAGCTTAAAACCAGCTGAAGTGGACCGTCAACTGTGGTCTGTTGACAATTTTAGTTTGGAGAGAAATTACTTAATTGACTTCATTAGGCGGTCGTTCAATCCTACGTAATCTGGATTTTTGTTTTCAATCGCTAGATTTTTTGATTTGGTTGCCGACTCCAAGGCTTCGGTTTTCTTGCCTAGGCTCAATTCAATTTTTGCACGCAAGTGCAGCGTCCAATACTTAGGATCGCTTTCGGTAGATTGCTTGATCCAAGCATAGGCTTGGTTGGCGTCCTTGTTGCTAGTGAAATAGTAGTTGGCTGCCTGGTAGAGCAGGGCAGGGTTGGTACTTTGTGTGTCGATTACTTGCTTCTTGATGTCTGCCATCACGATGGGATCCACATCCGTTTGTATGGTGAAATCTACGCGTGTTTGTTCCCATTTGATAGATAGGTCAGCACTATTGTCTGTCAGCTTGTTGAAGCTGATTTCGAAAGAATCGTACATCCGACTAGTTTTTGAAGGGATAGCTTCAAAACGAAGTAGGTCATCCTTGTCTTCGTAGCCGATGGCACCCCATAGTTTGGTGTTTTTGCTGAGAATCATCGTCCAAGAAGATTTTCCTGGTATTGAATAAAGTGCGTAGGAGCCTGCAGGAACCTTTGTCCCGCTGATATTAACTTCTGTGGAGAAGGTCAAGATTGTGGGATTATTGGCACCGGTTCTCCATACTTGGCCAAAGGGAACAAGCTCACCAAAAATTTTTCTGCCTTTGGTACTTGGGCGGCTGTAGTCAACTCCTACATCGGTAAGGCCAACTCTTTGAGATATTTTTGCGCTTGGACTAGCCTGTGGCATTTGGATTTGCTGCGCCATTGCTGTCATTCCAAAAAGAAGGAAGGCAAAGAGGAATGCGTTGAATTTAGTGTTCATGAGATTAAAAGGTTAGTACTTGTTGTTGTGTGATCGATGTGATCTAGGTATAACTAAGAAAACGCTGCAAGTTCAGTGATTATTCTCTTTTTTTTATTGCGATGGTATAGGAATTTGATAAATGACCTGATTAGACTTTAAGAAAGGGGTATTTTTGGACTACTAAACGTCTTTTTTTTCATGAGTATCGCAATCATTAGCCCGGGAAGAGATCCCAAAGTTTGGATAGAAGCCCTACGCTACCACCTTCCTGACATCGATCTGCAGGTATATCCACAGATAGACCGACCAGAAGCTGTGGAAATGGCCTTGGTCTGGCAGCATCCTCCAGGTTTTTTGAGTTCATTTCCCAACTTAAAGTTGATCAGCTCTCTGGGGGCAGGCGTAGACCATATTCTCTCCGATTCTTCCGTTGCGGAAGTACTTCCTATTGTTCGTATTGTGGATGAAAAGTTGACTTGGTCGATGACCAACTATGTTATTCTAGGGGTAATGAACTTTCATAGGCAACTTGTTCGTTACCAAGAAGACCAACGCAAAAAGGTCTGGGACATGTCCAACCCCGAAATCCCCGTGAAAATTGGGGTGATGGGCGTAGGAGCCCTAGGAGGCGATGCCATGGACAAGCTCCATGGTTTGGGATTTGAAGTTGTTGGCTTCGGCTTTTCAGAAAAAACAGACTTCCGCTATCCCTACTTTGCTAAAACACAGCTAAACCAATTTCTTGCAGAGATCAACGTGTTGGTCTGCCTACTTCCCCTGACACCTGAGACGGAGGGTATCCTAAACTTGGAATTCTTCCAAGCCTGCAAGAAAGGCACTTATTTGATCAATGTGGCTCGAGGAAAGCACCTTGTTGAGGAGGATTTACTGTCCGCCTTGAACCAAGGCTATCTCTCGGGTGCCCTTTTGGATGTGTTTCGAGTGGAACCTTTACCCCAAGAGCATCCCTTTTGGGGGGAGGAGCGGATACAAATTACCCCTCATATTGCTAGCGTGACCAACCCCCAAGCAGCAGCTCCTCAAATCATTGCTAATTATAAACGATTAAAAGCTAGCCAACCCTTATTGAATCTCGTTAACCGAACCAGAGGATACTAACCCAAAGCCATGAAATTCCCCTTCACTATTTTATGCCCCATTGATTTTTCCGACTGCGCACTGAATGCACTCGAGTATGCAGCAAAGCTTGGCGAGCGCTATCGTGCGCGTCTTGTGATCTTGCACGTATTGAATAAGGAAGACTACAGGAAGCTAGCACCTCTGGATGAGGAAGGGAAGTATCAGGCTGAGTTTGTTGCACAAAAATTAAAAAGCCTGCAAGAAGCCGTCCTCAAAGAAAGTACATCACTTGGACTGGTGAGCTGTGAAGCCATTGTTCTTGAAGGCCCCATCGTGCAGGGCACCCTAGAATATGCCAAAAAAATCGCTGCTGACCTACTTGTCGTGGGTACCGAGGGAATGAATGAGTATAAAGAACAGGTATTTGGTAGTAGATCGAGTCGGATGGTGTTGCAGGCAGACCGGGATATATTGGTGGTGCCGCGCAAGGTTTATTTCAAGCGTCCGCGAAAGTTAGTTTATGCCTCTGATTACTTGGAAGAAGACAAAATTGCCATTCAGAAAGTGGTCGAATTTGCTTCATTTTTCAATTCTGAAATTGACATAGTTCACGTATCGTCTGGCCAGCGCATGATAGATAAGGCCTTGCATCAAAGCATGGTCAATGAGATCAAGCCTTTTGTAAAGTCCGATAAGGTCAACTATGTATTAAAAACCTTCCGAGACGATTTGGCCTTAGGCCTAGAAAACTACCTGCAACTTGCAAAGGGAGATATGCTGGTTACGCTGAGTAAAAAGAAGGACTTTTTTGACAAGGTCTTTTCAATCAACCTCTCTCGAAAAATGTCTTACTTCATAACCAAGCCCCTCTGGGTGATTAAGAGTTTTTAGTCGGTTTGGAGCCAAAAAGCGCCTTGAGGTAGTTTGTAAATTCTTTTCTAGTAGCTGACTCAGTAAATAACGCTGTCAACGTAGCTAAATAATGGTTGACACTCATCTTTTTAGTCGCCGGGGTGGTCAGTGGACGGGTTGAACTTGCCTCAGTTGTATTGGCCTTTGAAGTTCCAATTTCGGGTAAATCGGCAGCTTCCTTTTTGGGAGGATAGCCTGCCAGTGCATCAGCCTTATTGAAGTTCTGTTGTGCTTTTTCTTGCCGCCCTAGTTTTTCTTCGACGATCCCCAAATTATTGTAGGCAATCGCATCTTCAGGGTCTAGTTCGATAGCTTTTTCGTAATCTTCAATGGCTCCTACAAAATCCCCAATCCGGTCTTTAAAATAAGCCCTGCTGCTGTAGCGGTAAGGATTGTTGGGATCTAAGTTGGCCGCTCGATCAAGCTCCTGAAGTGCTTCCTCATTTCGTCCTAACAAGTGGAGCACAACGCTACGGTCACTGATATAGTCGGTATTGTAGGGTTCAAGGGTGACCAAAAGGTCGAAATCGGCTAAAGCTTCCGTTCCTTTTCCTAAGCGGGTCAAAAGCCGCCCACGGTAAAGATGGTATTGGACATTGGCTTCCTCTTGTTCAATAAGTGCATTAAATAGGACCAATGCAGATTCAAAGTCTCCGTTTTTGTAGAGCTGCAATCCTTTTTCAAAATTCATGGTACGTCAATTAGCTTGCAAAATAAACTCTGAATCGCCGATTAAAGTTTATTTCTTCAGAATTTCTCGAGACAAAGGGACATCTATTATCTTTAGCTTCACGAGTCGCACTTCCCATGGCCCATACTCCAGAAACAGTTCTCAAAGATCTTAAAGCAAAGAAGTTTGCCCCAATTTATTTTTTGCAGGGTGACGAACCCTATTTTATTGACTTGGTGAGCGATTACATTGAAAAAAATGCAATTCCTGAGTTTGAAAGAGGATTCAATCAGGTGGTGATTTATGGAAAAGAGGCGAGTGTGGCCAACATTCTATCCCATGCTAGGAAATTTCCAATGATGGCCGATCGCCAA
>JBIIFN010000127.1:0-6718 GCA_044237325.1 Algoriphagus sp. | reverse complement strand
CCCAAATCTGGTCAGCAGATCTTGGGGGCAGCTTTTTTTCAATCCTATTTTTTTATTTGTCAAATAAGGGCGGGCGCTTGGCTTGCCAATCTGTTTTTTCCTGAATCAGACGACCCACCATGATGAGCTTTTCTTCGTCAAACAAGTTGGCCAACAAGGTAATCGACGTCGGGCTACCATTGCTTGCAAAGCCATTAGGCAAGCAGAGCGCCGGATGGCCAGTAAGGTTGGTGATTTGAAGTTGCTGCCCTGCAAAAGAGGGGGTGATGATCACGTCGTAGTCCTTCATGAGCGCATGCATCTCTTCAATTAGGAGGCTTCGCTGTCGGCTCATTTGGACGTATTCTACCGCAGGGATAAAGCGAGCCGCACGGAAGACGTTGGGCCAGGAATTTTTGTTTTGGGCGACCAGCTGATCGTCCAATCCCAAGCGGGTGAGGTCATCAAAGGCTGCTGCTCCTTCCACCAAAAGCATGGATACGATTGGCGCTGGGTTGACGCTTGTGTTGAGGGTAAGGGGATGGAGGGTGATGCCCTGGTTTTTCAAGAGTTCTAGGACGGCGCGGTCGTTTTCCACGTTGCCCCGAGTGCCTTCAAAGAACGCGCTGAAATAGCCGATTTTGAGCTTTTTTACGTCTTTTTTTACGTCATAATTGAAGGCCGCCGCAATGGTGGAGGGGTCCTTGTCGTCTGTTCCTTGGAGGACTGCAAGTACGATGGCATTGTCTAGCGCAGAGCGAGAGATGGGCCCGATCTTGTCCATAGACCAGCTAAGTGCCATGGCGCCATGCTTGCTTATTCTTCCAAAGGTAGGCCGCAGTCCGGTTACTCCATTTCTAGTGGAGGGGGAGACGATGGAGCCGAGGGTTTCGGTGCCGATGGCAAAAGGCACCAGCCCTGCACTTACGGCCGAGGCAGAGCCTGCGGAGGATCCGCTGGCACCCTGCTTGAGGTTCCAGGGGTTTTTGGTGACACCACCAAACCAGACATCGCCCATGGCAAGGGCGCCTAGGGTAAATTTGCCTACCAAGACGGCACCGGCATCGTTTAGTTTTTGAACTACCGTAGCGGTTTGGTCAATGACCTGATTTTGGTAGGGTTCCGCTCCCCAGGTGGTTCGGGTTCCAGGTATGGCAAACAAGTCTTTGACGCCATAAGGGATGCCGTGGAGCGGGCCTCGGTACTTGCCGGCGGCAAGCTCTCGGTCCATCGCGCGCGCTTGGGTCAAGGCTTCTTCTTCAAGAAGTGTGACTAGGCAGGCCAAGGTATCCGAGTGGGTTTTGATGCGGTTGAGGTAGAGTTTTGTTAGGCGCTCGGAACTCAGCTGCTTGGACTTGATCAACACGGAGAGCTGACTTACGGGAAGAAAAGCAATGTCATGGTCTTTTTCAGGTAAGGCTACTTTGGTGGGCAGTCCCCAATCGTAAGGTTTTTGGTTCTGCGAGGGAACAAGCCCTTGGGGCAGGGGATTGAAAATCAGGGCGGGCGCAACGGAGTTGGCCACAGGAGTCTTGCGGAGGAGTTCGTAGTTGCTTCTATGCGTGTTTAAGGTGCTGATCATGCTGTCTTTCTCCTGAGCGGAAAAAGAAAGGCCAATCAGGTCTGCGGCAGCATCGATGCTTAGTGGGCTTATTTCTCCGCTGTTTCGGCCGAGACTAAAGCCTAAGGCGGAGAAGATCGCCGCGCCTAGGGATAGAAAAGCCAGGCAGCGAAGGTTGTTTTTTCGATTCATTGGATAGTTTTGTGTTATTGCCAATCTTGGGGTAGCTCAAGGTCATTATTTCACGTAGAAAAATCAAGCCCTTCATGGATCAGTCCCAGCATTCCCCCAAATTCCCCATGCACTTCAGAGGATTACTCTTGCTGGCCGGCATGTATACCATCGCTTGGTCTGCCTTCTATACCTACTTTGGCCCTGTGGTGGTGCAATGGATGTCCATGGGCATTGCCCCGGCCTCGCCGCTGCCGACTACCTTTTTTGGGGTGTTTGGCCTAGCGCTGGGCTTGGTGATTTTTTTCTCCGCCTTCTACCCCGTTTCTTGGGTATGGCTAATTTTAATTGGCATCGGCGGTAAGCTCCTTGCAGCGATCTGGTTTTCCTTGGGATTTGCGCCGGAGATGGGCTGGAACAAGCGCAGTATCTTTCACCTGGTGTTTAACGAACTCTTGTGGTTGATTCCGCTGATTCTTATTTTCCTTAGAAGTTTGCAGGTAAAAAACTACCTCAACCAGACGGAAGGCTAATCGTCAAGCGCTTGCCTTTTTGACCCAAATTGTCACAAAAAGAGGCAGATGTATACCTCCTGCCGTGAGGCCTCCTTCGGAAAAGTTGTACCTTAGTAGTGCCCAATTTCTTTCTATTTTCCAGCCTAACGTTCGGCCTGATGTCTTCCCAACACGCACACAAACTTTTCCTTCTCGATGCCATGGCCCTGATTTACCGGGCCCATTTTGCGTTTAGCAAAAACCCCCGAATCAACTCCAAAGGCTTGAATACCGGCGTCATGTTGGGCTTTACCAATACGCTGTTGGAGGTCTTGGAAAAGGAAAAGCCAAGCCATATTGCAGTAGTTTTTGACACCAAAGCCCCAACTTTTCGTCACATACAATACGAGCCCTACAAGGCCAACAGGCAGGAGCAGCCAGAAGACATCACGGTGTCCATTCCTTGGGTGAAAGAGATTGTCAAGGCCTTCCGTATCCCTTGCTTGGAGCTGGATGGATTTGAAGCGGACGACTTGATCGGCACCCTTGCCAAAAAGGCGGAAAAGGAGCGGTTTGCTGTTTATATGATGACCCCCGACAAGGACTACGGACAGCTGGTGGACGAACATATTTTTCTCTACAAGCCAGCTTTTATGGGCAATGGCGTGGACGTCATGGGACCCAAGCAGGTATGTGAAAAATGGGACATCACCCACGTTGACCTGGTGCGGGACATCCTAGGCCTGATGGGCGATGCGGTGGACAATATTCCGGGCATCCCTGGCATCGGTGAAAAAACTGCCGTCAAGCTTTTGAAAGAGTACGGGACCTTGGAAGGCATCCTCGCCAACACGGATCAACTCAAAGGAAAGCAAAAGGAGAATGTTGAGAATTTTGGGCAGCAAGGGCTATTATCAAAGGAACTGGCTACAATCAACATTGACGTGCCGGTAGCTTTTGACGAAGAGGCGCTACGCTACGATGGAGTAGACGAAGAAAAGCTACGTGCTTTGTTTTCAGAATTGGAGTTTCGAACACTCGCCAACCGCCTGTTTAAAGACGCCCCTGCAAAAAGAGCGGCGCCAATGCCTGCTGCCCCTGCTCAGATGGACTTGTTTGGCGCTCCGCAAACGGCCGCTCCCCAGCGAATGGAGTATGACGAGTCGGAGGAAGAAGAAATCCCCGTCGCGGAGCCTATTCACTTGGACACCATCCATAGCCATGCACACCAGTACCACAAAATAAAAGGAAAAGAAGCCATTGAAGAGTTGGTGGGCTACTTGCTCTTGCAAAAGGAGGTTTGCTTTGATACCGAAACCACCAGCCTGGATGCGATGAATGCGGAGTTGGTGGGCCTATCGTTTGCTTACCTGGAGGGAGAAGCCTACTACATCCCGCTGCCTACCGATCGCACTGCCGCAAGTGCCTTGCTGGAGCTGCTGCGTCCAGTATTGGAGCACGAGACCTTGATCAAGATCGGGCAAAACATCAAGTACGACATGCTTGTGCTAAAAAATTACGGCATCGCGCTGAAGGGGCCTCTGTATGATACACTGCTGGCACACTACCTCATCGAGCCCGAGGGTAAGCACGGTATGGACTGGTTGGCCCAGCAATACTTACACTACAAACCCGTGTCGATCACCGAACTGATCGGCAAAAAAGGAAAAGGGCAGGGCAACATGCGGGACGTGGACGAAGACGAAGTCACGGCCTACGCCGCAGAAGATGCAGACATTACTTTGAGGCTCAAAGGCAAGTTGGATCCCATTTTGCAAGCCAATGGCTTGCGTAACCTAAGTGATACGGTAGAAAATCCCCTCATCCGCGTGCTGACCGACATGGAGTTTGAAGGCGTCCGCATCGATACGGCAAGTCTTGCCGAGCTATCGGTGACGCTAGAGGAGGAAAGCAAGGTCATCGAAAAGCGCGTGTACGAATTGGCCGGTGTACGGTTTAACCTCGCCTCTCCCAAGCAGCTTGGTGAGGTCCTTTTTGAAAAGTTAAAGCTGGATCCCAAGGCAAAAAAGACCAAAACCGGGCAGTATGCCACGGGAGAAGAGATTTTGAGCAAGATGGCGGACGAGCACGAAATTGCCCAGGCAATTCTCGACCACAGGCAGATGATCAAACTCAAATCCACCTATGTGGATGCGCTCCCAACGATGATCAATGCCCGCACGGGAAGAATCCACACCACCTACAACCAGTTTGTGGCGGCCACCGGACGGCTTTCATCCATCAATCCTAACCTGCAAAATATTCCCATCCGTACGGCCCGCGGGAGAGAAATTCGAAAGGCCTTTGTGCCTCGAGATGAAGACCACGTCTTGCTCTCTGCCGATTACTCGCAGATTGAGTTGCGTTTGATGGCGGCATTTTCCCAGGACGAGTCCATGCTAGAGGCCTTCAAAACAGGCCGTGACATCCACGCCACTACTGCTGCCAAGATATTCAAAGTACCCTTGGAGGATGTGACGACAGACATGCGAAGAAAGGCTAAAACAGCCAATTTTGGCATCATCTATGGCATTTCAGCCTTTGGGCTGGCCCAGCGCCTGTCCATCCCAAGGAGCGAGGCGAAGGAGATCATCGATGCCTATTTTGCTGAATTTCCTGCGGTAAAAGGCTATATGGACGGGGCCATCGAAAAGGCCCGTACGCACGAATACGTGGAAACGATCCTTGGCCGTCGTCGCTACCTTCGCGACATCAACAGCCGCAACATGACCATGCGTGGCTTTGCGGAGCGCAACGCAATCAACGCGCCCTTGCAGGGTTCTGCCGCCGACCTGATCAAGGTGGCCATGATCCATGTGCATGATTGGATGAAATCACAAAATCTTCGCTCGAAGATGATCCTTCAAGTACACGACGAACTTGTCTTTGATGCACATAAGGATGAGGTGGAGCTGCTCAAACAGCACATTCCTGGTCTCATGTCCAATGCCATTCCGCTTCCTGTTCCGATTGAGGTGGAGCTTGGTGTGGGTACGGATTGGCTTAAAGCGCATTAAAGAGTGTACGAAGTACTAAGTACAAGGTACCAAGACTTGGGAGTCTGCTGACATCGGAGGCTAGTTATCACTTCGACATTCTTCAATCGGCATTTGACATTCGACATTAAAAAAAGTAGCAAGTCGCTAGTATCAAGACTTGAGAATCTGTACGAAGTACAAAGTACCAAGACTTGGGAGCCTGCTGACGTCTGAGGCTAGTTATCACTTCAATATTCTTCAATCAGCGTTGGACATTCGACATTTGTTTTCAATCCGTATTTCGTACTTCGTACTTCCAACAACATTCCATTTTCCAAATTAACCTCCTTCTACCGTGGCCAAAGCAAAAACTTCCTTTTTCTGTCAGAATTGCGGTGCGCAAAGCCCCAAGTGGACAGGCAAGTGCCCCGCCTGTGGGGAATGGAATACCTACGTAGAAGAAATTATTCAAAAAGAGGAATCGGGCAAAGGCACTTGGAAACAAGCTGCCGGCGGAAGCAGAAAAGCGAGCACGCCCAAGAAAATTCAGGAGGTGACCTACGAGGAAAAATCCCGCTGGGTTTCAGGCGATCCTGAACTGGACCGCGTCCTCGGTGGAGGAATTGTAGCAGGTTCGCTCGTCTTGATCGGGGGTGAACCTGGTATCGGAAAGTCTACGCTGATGTTGCAAATTGCCTTGGTGCTGCAAGGCAAAAAGGTGCTTTACGTGTCTGGTGAGGAAAGTGAGGCACAGATAAAAATGCGAGCAGACCGCATGTCTGCCAAAAACCCTGATTGCTACGTGCTGTCGGAAACAAACACGCAACAGATTTTTCAGCAGATAGAAGTGTTGCAGCCTGATTTTTTAATCATCGACTCCATCCAAACCTTGAGTAGCCAGTACGTGGAGTCTGCTGCAGGCTCGGTATCCCAGGTCCGTGAGTGTACGGCCGAGCTGATGAAATTTGCCAAGGAGACGGGGACACCGGTCTTCCTCATCGGCCACATCACCAAGGATGGTACCATCGCAGGACCCAAAGTCCTCGAGCACATGGTGGATACCGTATTGCAGTTTGAGGGCGACCGCCACCTGACTTACCGTATCCTGCGCACCTCCAAAAACCGTTTTGGCTCGACCCACGAATTGGGCATTTACGAAATGCGTGCCGAGGGACTACGTTCGGTGGCCAACCCCTCCGAGATCCTGCTCACCCAGCGGGAGGAAGTGCTCAACGGGGTGGCCATTGGCGCCATGATGGAAGGCAACCGCCCGCTCTTGATCGAAATTCAGTCTCTAGTGAGCCCTGCCACCTACGGCACCCCACAGCGCAGTAGCACGGGTCACGATGCCAAGCGCCTCAACATGCTACTGGCAGTGTTGGAGAAGCGTGGCGGCATGCGCCTCGGACAGCAGGACGTCTTTCTGAATGTGGCAGGTGGCCTGCGTGTGGATGATCCAGGCTTGGACTTGGCGGTTTGTGCCTCCTTGATTTCGAGTTACGAGGATACACCCGTTTCGGAGCAAATTTGCTTTG
>JBIIFN010000126.1:0-6725 GCA_044237325.1 Algoriphagus sp. | reverse complement strand
TACTAGAAAAAGTGGAACTCCAGCCGCCAATAGCTCGGGTACAAAGGAGATCCCATCGGCTTTTGCTCCTTGGAGCGCTACAAAGAGGGTGCGCTCGGGATGATGTACCTGCCTAGAATCAATGCTAATCTCGCCAATGGCCTGATCCGGCGCCTTACCCAGGCAGATGCAGCCTGTGAGCTGTGTCAAAAGAGAGGGGCTGAGCGAGGTCAACATTTAACTTGCTTCTGGTTTCTTTTTGAAAAATACCTGACGAATCCAACGCGGAAGGAAGATAGCGCCCAAGATCAGGTACGGATAGTAGGAGAGCAGTCTCCACACGATGCTGGTGACAAAGGTATATTTACCCAAGAACTGTTCGAAAAATACGCCATAGAAATATTCCGCAGTACCACTGCTTCCAGGGGTAGGAGAGATCATCATCACGATCCACATGATCACCTGACGGGCAAAAACGATGATATTGTCAAAGAGGTCCAAAGGCACAAAGGCACCCATCAAGGCATTGAGCATCAAGTAGCGGGAAGACCAGACAAAAATCGTTGCGCCAATAATTTTTAGCCAGTAGCTGTAATTTTTACCTGAAAGCTGTCGAGAGGCCTCGATGATTTGATCCCCATACTCATGCGCTGAGTGCTTCCACTTGCGTAAAAACCGGATCGAAAAGAGCTTGATTAGTATCCACTTGAAAATCCGTGGTCTGTAAAACAATGCAGCAGCCATCACAAAGCTGTAAGAGGCATACAAGGAATAGCTGATCCAGAACAGCACCTGCATGCTATTGCCCAGCTGGGATTCCAAGAGTGCATTTTCTGGAAAAATATTCCCTTGTGCGAGGTACAAGATGATGGGTGCGCCGATGACGAAAAAGAGGTTGTCAAGAATGGCGGTTACCATGACGTAAGCGATGGCTTTACCCATCTTGATGCCTTCTTTGTTGAGGATAAACATGGCCACGGCTGTTCCTCCCACCACAGAAGGAGTTACCGCGGAGGCAAACTCCCAGAGCATGATCACATAGAAAGATCGGGTCCAGGTAAGTTGCCGGTCGGTGATCTCTCGGATACGGTACACGTAGCCGAAGTCTCGGCAAAAAATCACGAAAATGGACAAGAAAATAAAGAATGGGGAGGCATCGACCACCACTTTCAAGTTGTCTGTGGTCAGGTTGGGATCTAGATAAAATAGTGCAAACACAATCCCCAAGCCAATCAGGATAGGGACCCAGACCTTGTTGGGGTTGAGCGTTTGAAAGATCTTCTTGTTGTCTAGCTTCATGCTTCGGCGGCGACAGGTTCGATTTTCTCTACCCAAAAGTTATTGTAGCCTTCCCCCAGTACGAGGGTCAATTGGGCGAGCTGAAGCAATTCAAGAATGGCTAGGAAGGTATAGATCACAAATTGTTTGTCTGGCTTGTAAGCGATAAACTCTGAAAAGGGCACTTGCTTTTGGAGGCGAATCCGTTCCAGCACAAACTCTTTTTGTTCGGCGATGGTATAAGGGTACTGCACGATGGTATGGGTAGGCTCGTCGATTCGATTGGATAGGCGAGTCATGCATTTTTGAAACACGTGCAGCAGCTTGTACAGGTCAAGGTGCTGTAGTTCTGCCTCCACATCCTCCACCTGGCTGAGTTCTTGAAGTTCTTTGACCAGGTTGCCGCGTTTTTCTTTAGACATCCGGTCTAGCTCAAGGGCCGAAAGTTCCTCGATGACGGATTTGTATTTTTTGTATTCGAGCAGGTTGCGTACAAGCTCCTCGCGCGGATCTATTTCCTCCCCGAGTTCGTTGATCTCTGGACGTGGGAGGAGCATGCGAGACTTGATTTTCATGAGCGTGGCCGCAAAAAGAATAAACTCACTGGCCACCTCCATTTCAAGGATTTCTAGCTGCTGGACATAGTCCAAAAAGTCAAGGGTGATCTTGGAGATGGGGATATCATAAATATCCAGTTCGTCCCGCTCGATGAAAAAGAGCATAAGGTCGAATGGGCCTTCGAACAAGGGTAATTTGATTTCGAAACTCACCGGATATTTAATTTATTGGATTATTTTTGTTGCTTCTAGCCAAAGATATTCAATTCAGGCAAATTTTAGGCTAGGAAAGAAAAAGGACTAACGTAGGTTCTCGTGTGTATTACAAACAAACGAGCGAATTAAAGGTTATTCTATTTTTATACCAATCTTCTGCCAATGCACATCCAGCCCGGCCCTTTACTTGCCCAAATCCAAACTCCTGCGGACCTCAAAAATTTTTCTAAAGAGTCTCTGGTTCAGGTCTGTGAAGAGTTACGCCAGTTTATCGTAGACAACGTCTCCGTGTATGGTGGGCATTTTGGAGCCAGCTTGGGCGTGGTGGAACTTACTGTTGCGCTCCATTACGTACTCAATACCCCCGAAGACCAATTGGTTTGGGACGTGGGTCACCAGGCCTACGGACACAAGATCTTGACAGGAAGAAGGGATGTTTTTCACACCAATAGAATTTATGGGGGCATTTCAGGCTTTCCAAAGCGTAAAGAAAGTGAATATGACACCTTTGGTGTAGGCCACTCCAGCACCTCAATCTCTGCTGCTTTGGGAATGGCCATGGCCTCCAAATATACCGGTAGCTCGCTACAACACGTGGCTGTCATCGGCGATGGCTCAATGACGGGCGGGATGGCTTTTGAAGCACTCAACCATGCCGGTGTAAGCGGTACCAACCTGCTGATCATCCTCAACGACAACTGCATGTCGATCGACCCCAACGTAGGGGCCTTGAAAGATTACCTCACCGACATCACCACTTCCCATACCTACAATAAGGTCAAAGACGAGGTATGGAACGTGCTGGGCAAGATGAGTAAGTTTGGCAGCAGCGCCCAAGACATCATCTCCAAAGTAGAAGGAGCCATCAAGTCTGCTGTGCTCAAGCAAAGCAACCTGTTTGAAGCCCTCAACCTACGCTATTTCGGTCCCGTAGACGGACACGACGTGGACCACCTCGTCGAAATCTTGAAGGACTTAAAAGATATTCCAGGACCTAAAATCCTCCATTGCGTAACCGTGAAAGGCAAGGGCTATGCTCCTGCCGAAAGCGGTAACAAAACTACCTGGCATGCGCCAGGAACTTTTGATAAGCTAACAGGAGAGATATACAAGAAAACCCCAAGCAGCCCACAGCCGCCCAAATACCAAGATGTTTTCGGACATACCTTGGTAGAGATGGCCGAGAACGATGCCCGCATCATGGGAGTCACCCCAGCCATGCCTTCTGGCTCTTCGATGAACCTGATGATGGCGGCCATGCCGGACCGTGCCTTTGACGTGGGCATCGCCGAGCAGCATGCCGTTACTTTTTCCGCAGGGATGGCCACACAAGGGCTGGTTCCTTTCTGCAACATCTACTCTTCCTTTATGCAACGCGCCTACGACCAAGTGGTCCATGACGTGTGCCTTCAAAATTTGCCCGTGGTATTTTGCTTGGACCGTGCCGGATTTGCTGGTGCTGATGGCCCAACTCACCACGGTGCCTACGACATTGCCTACTTCCGTTGCGTGCCCAACCTAGTCGTTTCAGCACCGATGAACGAGGAAGAACTTCGAAACCTGATGTATACCGGATCACTTTATGGCGGACCATTTTCCATTCGCTACCCAAGAGGCAACGGGGTGATGGTCAACTGGAGAACGCCTTTGCAACGTATTCCAGTAGGTCAAGGAAGATGCATCAAAGCTGGGGAAGAAGTTGCGATTTTGACCATAGGACACATGGGCAACTATGCCGTGGAGGCCTGTGAATCCCTAGAAAAAGAGGGCTTCAATCCCGCGCATTACGACATGCGCTTTGTGAAGCCTTTGGACGAAAAACTATTGCACGAAATCTTCTCTACCTTCAAAAAGGTGATCACCGTGGAAGATGGTTGCTTGATGGGCGGCTTCGGTTCGGCCGTTCTCGAATGGATGGTAGATCACGGCTATCAGGCCCAGGTAAAGCGTTTGGGCATTCCAGATGACATCATCGAGCATGGAGAACAACTTGATCTGCACCGCGACTGTGGCTTTGACCCAGAAGGTATCGCCAATGCAGTAAAGGCCTTCGCTGAGCAGGAACAAACTACCTAAATTCAGCCCAATCATGCTGCATTTTTTTGAAAAAGGACAAGGCCCAGCGCTCCTGTTCCTTCATGGCTTTTGTGAATCTGGAGAAATGTGGAGACACTTGGCCGATTCCTTGTCTACCCAATACCGGGTGATTTGCCCTGATCTTCCAGGCTTTGGCAATTCTCCACTTACCCAACCCATCCAAAGTATCGAGGAAGTGGCCGAGCAGCTGGAGGATTGGATGGATGCACATCAAATTAAAGACCCCGTCGTACTTGGCCATTCTTTAGGCGGCTACGTAGCCTTGGCTTTACTCGAACGCATGGGGGATCGTATCAAAGCAATCGGCCTGCTCCATTCTACTGCTTTTGGTGACGACGAGGAAAAGAAGGAAATGCGCAACCGCATGCTTGTATTTTTGAAAAAGCACGGCGCCGCCAAATTCGTCACTTCTTTTGTTCCTCAGCTATTCCCTGAACACCGTCGCATCGAGCTGGCCGAAGCCATGGCGCAGGCCGTTGAAGATGGGAAGCGCTCTAGCCTTGAGGGCTTACTTGCCTATACGGTAGCGATGCGTGACCGCAAAGATAGACTAGCGGTACTCGAGCAGTTTGTAGGCCCGAAGCTACTGCTAGCAGGAACCCTAGATGGTGCTGTAAAAATTGACGCTAGTCGTGCCCAGCAAGGCGCATATACCCACTACATTGAACTAGAAGGTGTGGGGCATTTGGGCATGGTGGAGGAAAAAAAGAAAACCTTGGCGGTGCTGCAAAATTTTGTTGGCGAGGTGCTTAGCTAGGCATCGTTTTTTCCAACAAGCCCATCAAGGCCTCCAAGTAGTGCTGGTCGACTCCGTCAAAATCATCCAGTACATCACTGTCAACATCCAGCACAAGTGCTACTTCTCCGTTGTGGAAGGCAGGAACGACAATCTCCGATTTGGAAGCAGAGCTACAGGCAATATGCCCTGGAAAGGCCTCCACATCTGGAACCAGCTGGGTTTTCTGTTCTTTCCATGCCGTGCCGCATACACCTCTACCATAGGCAATGCGAGTACAGGCAATGGGTCCTTGAAAGGGGCCGAGCACCAGTTCCTGTCCTTGCACCATATAAAATCCCACCCAAAAAAAGCCAAACCCCTCGCGAAGTGCAGCGGCGATGTTGGCCAGGTTGGCCACCAAATCCGTTTCGCCAGAGATTAGCGCTTCAATCTGAGGCAGTAGCGCTTGGTAAATTTCTTCTTTGCTTCCCGCTTGAGGAAGAAATAGGGTTTCAGCCATGGTAATAGAAGTCTAGTTGATCCGTTCCAATCGCATGCGACTCGGTAGGTGTTTGGGTAAGTTTGGGTGCGGCAATGCCCCGCTCAAAGTGAATGGGAGCTGTAAATACGCGTGCCTCGTCCCAGAGGCCAGCAGCTAAAAATTGATTGATGATTTGACTGCCTCCTTCAATAAGGACACTTTGAATGTGGCGGGCATGTAGATCCGCCAACAAGGCCTCTAGGGAAAGATGAGGTAGTTGAACCCATTCCAGGTTCGTCAATTTTTCATTTTTCAGGGTGTTGTAGCAAAGGGTGGGGACCTGCTGATCAAAAAGATGCAAATCAGCGGGTAGTTCCAGCCGGGAATCCAGGACCACCCGAATGGGATCGGACCCGGTCCAGTCCCTTACATTCAATCGAGGGTTGTCGTGCAGGGCGGTGTTTTTTCCGACCAAGATGGCCTGTTCTTCCGCGCGCCACTGGTGCACTAGCTGCCGGCTCTGTGCGCCGCTGATCCATTTGGAATCGAAGTTTTCTCGCGCCACAAATCCATCTGCAGTTTGTGCCCACTTGAGGATGATATAGGGCCTTTGCTGTTCAATCTGGCAGAAAAAGCGGCGATTTTGCCACTTCGCTTCTTGCTCCAATAGCCCTACTTGCACGGATATACCCGCCTCTTCCAGCAGTTTTACGCCCTTTCCAGCTACAAGTGGGTTGGGATCTAAGGTGGCGACAACCACCGATTTGATCCCTTTTTCAATCAATAAATTAGCGCAAGGAGGCGTTTTCCCCCAGTGGGAACAAGGCTCCAAACTCACATAAGCCGTAGCATCAGCGAGTAATTTGGGGTCGGTGACCGAGGCAATTGCATTGACTTCTGCATGGGGGCCTCCATACTGGGCATGGTAGCCTTCTCCAATGATTTTCCCTTGGTGCACAATTACGCAGCCGACGAGCGGATTGGGACGCACTTTCCCTTTGCCCTCTTCGGCGAGTTCTAGGGCGCGACGCATGAAAAGGGAGGGATTCATCAAGCCAAATTTAGTTCAATTCTTGTCATTCCCCAGCAAGCACGAGTTACTGTCGGCCAAGAAGTATTTTAGAAGCCTACGGTTAAAAGGGAGAAAGGCAATGGAATCTTTTGCTGCAGTAGGGAAAATTTCTGAAGAGCTCCGTACTTTTGGGCATGATGAAATGGGAGAAGTTATTGTCTTTTGGACGATTCGGCGAAGCCGAAAAATCAGGGCAGCCTGACCGAGCACGGAGTGAGTTTGAGGTAGATTATGACCGCATTATTTTTTCCTCCCCTTTTCGAAATCTGCAGGACAAAACCCAGGTGTTCCCGCTTCCCGAGCAAGCCTTTGTACACACCCGACTCA
>JBIIFN010000121.1:0-6888 GCA_044237325.1 Algoriphagus sp. | reverse complement strand
GTTTACCAACCGCCTTTTTTATTTCATCCCATAGTTCAGTCTTTGGCTAAGATCCTCATGACTCAAGAAGAGCTTTTGCCTACAAACGATAGGAATCATTAAGAAACAAACTCGTAACAAGGGCTCTTTGAGCCGCGTGCTTTTTGAAATTTAGCCAAATAGGAAAGGAAGCTATAAAGTGAATTTTGATCTCAAAAAGAAGGATTCAGGTACCTACAACTAGCTGTGGTACTCGATTGTATTTTTCCCAAGAAATGAGTACTCCGAAAAATAGCATTCCTCAAATCCGAAAAGTTTACCTCAAATCCTGCAAAATCAAGGTCTCCGTTTTACTGATTCAAGTTAACCTATTCTTTAATTCTGTTTATTGATTTTCAAATCAACAGATTAGGGCATTTGCCTAATTGGAGAATAAAAAACCGTGTTTACTTAATCTAGTTCGTAAGGCTTGTCCATGAAAAAAATACTCTTCACCCTTTGCATCATCCTCTCTGGATTGACCTCCTATGGCCAGTCTACGTACTGGAAAAAATCAACTCAAAATTTCAGCAACAACAAAATAGTCCAAGCTGAAACAGAACAGTATCAGATTTTTGAGTTGGACCAAACTGCATTAAAACGGATCCTTTCCTCTGGAAATGAAACCCGGATAAGCATGCCAAACAGCCAGGGAGGTATGGAGGATTATTTGGTCGTAGAAAAGGAAAACGTCACTAAAGAATTGGCCGAAAAATACCCGGCAATCAAGACCTACCAAGGGTATAAAATTTCTGATCCCAAGAGCAGATTAGCGCTCACCCTAACCAGTACCAGACTCTTCCTCTATGAATTTTCGGAAGCATCCGAGGGGATGAGAATGCTGTCAACGAACACCTACATGTTCTACAAAATCAGTGGTAACCAACGCATGTCAGAAGGTGTCTCCTGTGGCGTACCATCCGTTGACCAACCTGCCCCTGCTGTACTGCCAACTTCAGTCGGTAACCGAACTGATGTAACAAGCCAAACCGCAAGAAACAAAGTTGAAGGGGTACGAACGCTTAGATTGGCAGTAGTCTCTGCAGGTGAATATGGAGAGATTAATGGCGGTACAAAAGAGACGGTACTGGCCAATATAATCAGTATTATCAATGGCATAAACCTGATCAGTGAACAAGATTTAGGCATTAAGTATCAGCTCATTGGCAACAACGATAAATTGATTTTTTTCAATAAAGCTACAGACCCTTACAATATCGAGCAAAATGGCGTTTCTACGAATTCATCCTATTTGAACACCAGAACTCAAGTAGTAATCGATTCTCTTATTGGTCAACAAAATTATGACTTAGGGCATTTATTCATCGCTCGGAACGAAACTGGAAATCCAGTTCCCTATGGCATCGGCAATGCCTACGGAATAGGAAACGTTGGAACCCCGGAAAAGGGATCAGGCTGGTCCTATTTCAGCAAAAGCACGGCAAATGAACTTGGGTTTATTGGATTGGTATCCCACGAATTTGGACACCACCTTGGCGCTTCCCACACGTTTTCAAATCAACCAGATGGATTGGTTACCCAATCTGAATTGAGTTCGGGCAGATCCATCATGTCTTATGGACGGATCAACCAACCGGACTTGCATTACTACCACTACCACTCCATCCATCAAATCATTCAGTCCTTCAAGCGTTTCCAGTTTGGAATAGATTTTTCTAAAGTAGGTACGCTTGCTCCATATGCCCAGCAACCGCCTGCGAACATCAACTTAAAAGCGTACCACATTCCGATTAAAACACCCTTTGTATTGGAAACGCCAAGTGGTTTAAAGAAATCAACATTCGTTTATAATTGGGAACAATTAGATTCAGATCTAGTCCTTCAAGGAACCTATTGGGGATCTAAAACGCAAAAAGCGGCTTTATTCAGCTCTACCTCCCCAAGTGCCAATTCGCAGCGTTATTTCCCAACTTATGCGCGTGTGCTCGCAAACAACCTGACGAGTGACAACACGATTTTAGCGGCAAATGCAGGGACCTCTATGCTCTTTGAGACGCTATCCGAGGTGCCTAGACAAATGACTTTTGGCCTTACTGTCCGAGATGGCTCAAAAGCGCAAGGGGTATACCTAGATTCTACCCAAGTAACTACAGTAGCAAACAGCAAGCCCTTTGCCATTTTGACTGCGCTAACTGCTCAATTGACTGGGGGCAATCCCCTTACCGTGGAATGGGAAATAAGCAATACAAACGACGATCCGATCAAGGCGACCCAGGTCAATATTCTACTTTCAGTAGATGGAGGAGCAAAATTTGATTACCTCCTGGCCGAAAACACAGCCAATGATGGTACCCATACAGTGCTAATCCCTAATGTCGCTACGACAAATGCTAGACTAAAAATTGAACCCGTAGATAACATTTTCTTTACCATCAATCCAACGGATTTTGTAATCATTCCTACCCAATTAAGTCTCTTTAGTGCGGCCACAGCGGTGGAATTGACTACCTGTAATGAATACAAGCAAACCTTCAACTTGCAGGTTCAAAGCAATCAAGCGACTTCTACGCTATCTAACATTACGTTTACAGGTGCTCCTGCGGGACTAACCATCGCCTTGAGTAAAAATCAGGTAGCGGTAAGTGAGTTGTTTACTGCTACTATTTCCAATCAAACTGCCGCTGCAGGCACCTACAACATCACCTTAAAAGCGGAGTCAAATGGGACCACCGTAGAGCGTCCCATTGTACTGACCATCTTGGGGAATACCCTTGCGCCTGTGACCCTCACAAGCCCAGCTGCAGGTGGTACAATCAACCAAAACTCCGTTGAACTCAATTGGTCTCTAGCTGCAAATACCCAAAAGGTACTCCTTCAAATCTCCAAAGATCAAAATTTCAGTACCCTATTGGTTGACAAAATCATTTATGGAAGCCGATATGTGTTTAACCCACTCACAAACGGAACCACCTACTACTGGCGTGTCTATGCGCAAAGTGGATGTGGGACTTCTGCAGCCGTTAGCAGTAGTTTCAAGGTGGACCTGGGTTACGAAAAGGTCCTCAATCACAACAAGGATCTGTACAATACAACCAATGGGCTTTATCCGATTCAAGTCACAGACTCAAATGTGATCAAAGGAGTGAAACTCACTGTCTCGGTGGCCAAGGATGCGGCTTCGCAACTAGCAAGACTGAATGACATGACGATGACCTTGATCAATCCTGCTGGCCGTGCTGTGATCGTATCCAAGCCAACTAGCACGAATACCGTGGTCAACCTAAATTCGGTATCCTATGTATTTGATGACCAAGCATCCGAGTATAGTGCACCAGTTTTCAATGAGTCAACCCAAAAATGGGGACTCACGGCCACACCTTTTGAAGCGCTAAGCCAATTTAATGGAGGAAATACCCTGGGAAATTGGATCTTCAAGGTGGAAGGAAAATCGCCTAACGTCTCCATTGAAGCGGTATCTGTTGAGTTCCTTTCCGATCAGCTTTTCAAAGCCCCAAGCGCTGAAAACTTGAAGGTGTTCTTATTCCAAAACGAAACTAAAATTTCGCTACTCGGAAAAAATTATTTGGGTCAATCTTTAGTGAGCTCCAAGATAATTATCAATAAACTTCCTGAAAAAGGCACCCTAGTGGATAGTCAAAATAATTTGCTTGCAGTAAATACTGCCTATGCAATTACTGATGTTTATTTTGTTCCCAACCAAGGGTTTCAAGGGGTAGATCTCTTCAACTACCAAGTGGTGGACGTGGCAAACAATAATCTAGAAAGTACCACAGCCCAGGTGATCCTTGACTATAAAAACACCAAACCTGCTTTGAAAGTCTTTGACGTGTATACCTCCGTTCAGGAGGGTAAGTCCCAGACGGTAAATCTGATTTTCAAAAATGCTGAATTTTACAACAGCTATAGTTTTAGCCTTTCCACACCACAATTCGGAACGACAGAAATTAACGGAAACTCGATTCTGTATCAAGCGACAAGTGTGGGTGATGAAGTCATCGAAGTAACCTACACGACTGGGACTACTGTAGCGAAGAGCTACATTAACATTAAAAATTTCGCTGCCTACAAAGTGATCACAGAACCTCTTCAGACAGTAAAGCGTGAAGACGTTGGTTTCAGAGTTGGTCGAACAGTAGCGGTGAATGCGGATGGAAGTGTTTTGGCTTCTTCACAAGAAATCTCATGGGAAGTAGGAGACGCTGGATTCAACATGAAAAACTACGAGGGAATAGCCAAAGTATTCGCTCTTCAAAATGGACAATATGTTCAATTAGGGAATGAAATTAAGGGTCAAGGCGTGAATGACCGTTTAGGCTATCGCATCAGTTTGAGTGGTGATGGAAAAATACTCGCCTTAGCGACCAACCACGTCATGGGATGTTTCAGTTGTACAGTAGCTGGCGATTACGTGATTGTGTATTACTATGACGACGTAACCAAAACATGGATCAAGAAGGGAGATAAAATTCCATTTGATGGACAAGGAACAGGTCCTGGAGGAGTGGATATTAAAAGTCTTGATTTGAATTTTGACGGCTCAATATTGGCCGTTGGAAACGCAAGAGAGCCAATCAATGGTTTTGCCTCTGGTGCAGCATTTATCTTCTCATTTGATGAGGTTACCAATTCTTGGGTGCAAAAAGGAGTTCCAATTAATTCAAAATCTGTTGGTTTATCTGAAAATGGAACCGATTTCGGTGCTTTTGTGCGATTGAATAAGGCTGGAAATCGACTCGTATTAAACCAGCCCTACTCGTATTTTAATCCTTCAAAAGCAGGTAATGTGTATGCATTTGAGTTTGTCGAGGGCGCCTGGAAATTACTGGGACAGCCTATTTCGGGAACCCAAGGTTTCTTTTCTCAGTTTGGAAAATCCGTTGACATGAATGATTTGGGAGATCAGATTGTGATCAGCGAGAATTACGAAGTCATCTCCAATAATGAAATCTATTTGGGTAAGGCGCATGCCTATACCTACGATGCGCCTACCAAAAAATGGAAGGCTCTTGGAAATCAAATGAAGGGTCCAAAAACAACATTAGCACAATCTATTGATCAATGGAGATTTACGGATGAAAATGCGAAGGTGTCCATCAACGGAGCAGGAAATCAAATAGCCCTTTCCTTGAAGGCAGCTGAAAACCTGGAAAGTAACGGGAATCAAAAGCACTTCATCAATGTGTACAATTACGATAAAGTGTTGGGAACCTGGGCGGCATTTGCTGAACCTTTTGCTACAGCAAATCAAACCCCAGGTGATGGACATCGCCCTACCTATGCTGAAACAGTAATCAGTTCAAACGGGGCTAAAGTGTTTTTTGGTTCTGGTGAAAAGATTGGCTATCCAGAGGATAAAACATTCATCAAGGTCTATGAAACGACCACGAATTTTGTCCCAGATACGCAAGCTCCTGTCTTAGTGCTGAAAAACCCGTACACGCTCCAGATTCCAGCTTCGGGTACGGCCGTTCTTGAGGCGTCAAGCCTAGACAATGGCTCTACGGATAATAAAGCCATTACAGAAGTTACCATTTCCAAATCCACCTTTACCTGTGCGAATCTTGGAGCGAACACGATCACGTACACCGCCAAGGATGCTGCTGGCAATACCTCGACTGCTACCGTGACCATCAACGTTGTCGATGAGCTCAAACCAATCCTAAAAGCAAAAACCACCTTCACCATCAAGCTAGATGGGGAAGGCAAAGGCAGCTTGAAGTGGGAAGACCTCGATGAGGGTAGTACGGATAATTGTACGATCAAAGACAAGCTACTTTCCAAATCTGCCTTCACCTGCGCTGACCTTGGGGCAAACAAAATCAACTTTACAGCAAAAGATGCCTCAGGAAATACCTCCACTGCCGAAGTGACGCTTACCGTAGTAGACGACATCAAACCTACCCTAAAGGCAAAAACCACCTTCACACTCAAGCTGGATGCTGAAGGAAAAGGCGCCCTCAAGTGGGAGGATATTGACCAGGGCAGCACGGATAATTGTGCCATAAAGGACAAGCTACTTTCCAAATCAGCCTTCACCTGTGCAGACCTAGGAGATAGTAAAATCACAGTGACCGCAAAAGATGCTTCAGGAAATACCTCTACTGCCGAAGTGACAATCACCATAGTCGATGATATCAAACCAACCGTTAAAGCCAAAACGAGCTACAACATCAAGCTGGACACCCAAGGTAAGGCCACACTCAAGTGGGAGGATATCGACGAGGGCAGCAGTGACAACTGCAGCATCAAGGAACGATCCCTATCCAAAACGGAGTTTACCCGTACCGATGGAGGAGACAGTAAGATCACGTACACAGTCACCGATGTCAGCGGTAATTCCAGCAGTGTCGAGGTCACCGTTCGCGTCGACATTGTACTTGCTTCACCTGAGCGTCCTAAGGAAGCTAATTTCTTGAAGGCTTACCCTAATCCAGTGAGTGACTACCTCTACTTGGAATTTGCTGAGGGAATTAGCGCAAGCACCATTCGTAGCAGTTCCTTGGTAGATGCCTCCGGCAAAGTCATTGGAGAGCTGAGCCTAGAAGATGGAGGCAACGGATTGCTCGGCTTCTCGACGCAATCGCTTACCCCAGGAATGTATTTCCTTCGACTAAGCACGCGTGACACGCTACATTTAATCAAATTCACCGTAATCCACTAAGTGATGAACAAGTTATTTCCCTTCCTATTCCTATGCATTATTTGCTTCGCCTCTTGTGGGGAAAAGGAAACCCCAAAAACACCCGAAGAGCTGGCATTAGAAAAGTTGAGTGGTGACCTAGGGTTCAACTATACCCTGGGTACAGCGGGTTATGTAAAACGAAATCAAGTGGATGAAACTCGATTTTACCCTGGACTCAGCATCCGATTACAGGGGACAACTAAGTC
>JBIIFN010000274.1:0-15737 GCA_044237325.1 Algoriphagus sp. | reverse complement strand
GACCACAGGAGCTACTGATTTATTTGAGTCCAGTGGCAATTGGGAGTTTGTAGGAACCAACTTTGATAAGATCCGACTTACGGGCAGTAAGCCTGCCTCTCAGGTAGATATTTCCTACACCAAGACTGGGAAAGACCTAATTTTGGTCTTCTCCGTGCCTACCCCTCCAGGAGGAAGAATTGCTTCCCTAACAGGAAACTATGAAATCAAATTGACGGGAGGGTAACCTCTTTTCAATTCATAGTGATGGCTAGCCAGAAAAAACCGTGTATGGACTAGTTTTTCCAAAAGGGCAAGCCCTCCGCAGCTGTGGAGGGCTTTTTTTGTTAATTAGTGAGTTAAGCCAGCTATTTCTTTTTATTAGATTTGCTCTATGGAACCAAAGAAAAAGCGTAATCCTGGAATTGGAATTGCGTTAGGCCCGGGCATAGGACTTGCCTTGAGTTTGGCCTTCGGTGCCAATACAGATAATCCGTCTCAATACATGGCGTATGGGTTGGCTTTTGGTGCAGCCGCTGGTGCACTTATTGATTTTTTTAATCGACCCAAATAAGTCTGACTTGAGTCAGCGCGCCTGAGCTCCAAAGATTTTTTAGCTAGTGGATTGACTATTTTGTAAGCAACCCATTTTTCGAGTCATCTATAAGTTGGATGTTAACGATGGGTAGAAGCTTAAAAATAGGCATTAGGACTTTGGTTAGTCAGGTAGGGTATCCGCTTTGATCGGTCTCAAATAGGCAGTTGTATTTTATAACCTATAATTATATTATATATTATATATAAATAAAAAATATTAAATATAATTTATAATTTAATCTATAATTAATTTTTAGTTTAAAATTGAATTAACGTTGGGATTTGAATTCCTTATCTACTTTTTTCGTGGAATTAAACATATACCTTATGCACAAACATTTTAGTATACTATCACTAGTCCTCTTGCTTTTTGTTGGTCTAGCCGGTTGCACAGGAAGTTCAACTACGGAGCAACTAGAAACACCTGAGCTGCAATTGACCGCTGAGGGACCACTTTATGCAGGAGCCAATTCATCTACGGCAACCTGGGAATTTGACTTGGCCCAACTTCTTGGGGAGGGCAAAAAGGAGATTTCTGAAGCACGCATCACCTCGGTGGAGGTGCTACTCGTAGGAGCAGATAGCCTTCCCGCCATGGAAAAGATGGTGTTTGAGGTTACCTCAAAAAATACACCCATGACCCGAATAGGCTTGTATGAAGGAAAAATCACCGCTGGACAGCCGTTCACCTTGACGATAGCAGACGAACAAGAGAATCTTGCTGCAGCGTTTGCTGATAGTAAAATGACCTTTGTGGGCGACTTCGACCTATTGGATGAAGAATACATGGGAAATATAGAATTCACTCTCAAAGTGAAGTTTGACCTGGGGAAAAAATAAGCATAACTTCTAACTACTGATTTACTATGAAAAAATTAATCGCAATCTGTGCCTTTCTATTTGCTTCAACCGTAGCCATGGCGCAAGATGCCAATGCTATCGTGGGTGTATGGGAACCAGGAAATGGCAAAGCAAGAGTGAAAATTGATAATATAGATGGGAAGTTTTACGGCCGCATTGTGTGGCTAAAGGAACCCAATGATCCAAAAACAGGCAAGCCAAAAACGGATGTAAATAATTCAGATGCCAGCATGAAAAATGTGCCGCTCAGAGGCTATCGTATGCTGAAGGATTTTCAATACAAGGGCAAAGGCATCTGGGAAGAAGGTACCATCTACGACCCAGAATCAGGCAATACTTACACGTCAGTGATCACGATGAAGGATGCAAACACGCTCGATATCCGAGGCTATGTAGGGGTAAAAACCTTCGGACGCTCGGATACTTGGAGAAAATTGAAGGTAAACTAAAGCCGGGTCGACATGAAGATAAAAAGCATACTTGCGACTCTAATTTTATTTATCTCAGTAGGTTTTCCGTTGCTAGCCCAAGATGAAGACGAGGAAGATTGGGATGCCTACGGTGACTTAGCCCTTGTCAGCGATGCCAAAGTAAAGCGCTTTGCCAAGCCTACCATCGTAGGTATGAGCCCTACGCGTTTTCTCAATTTGTCCTACGACAGGCAGCTGCCCTATATCATGAATCTTTCGGCAACACGTTTCCCGGCCAGCGGTAACTCCGGCTGGGGTGTAGACGAAGAGGCGCCTGTAAGTTCAACCGGAGACGTGACCTTCACGGGTGGCATGCGTTTCAATTCAAATATCCCAGTGATTTCCAAAGCCAACCTCGTGTGGCAAACAGGCTTGAATTACATGCGGACAGGCTATTCAATTTCAGCCCCTGCAGGGCAAACTAAATTACCTGTGTTTGCGAATGCGCTGAATGAGCATGGGTTAAACAATTTGAGTTGGGCGAATACCGTTTTCGTTCCAGTAAGCGAACAAAACTTCCTTATTTTTCAAGGATCTCTTGACTTGAGTGGAGACTACGACTGGAGTTTGCAGCCACTCGAAACCGTGCGTTGGAGCTTGGCTGCCATTTACGGCAAGCGTGTCAGCGAAACGAAACGCTGGGGAGTTGGACTGGCTAGAACGTATCGCGTGGGCAACCTCAACTACGTACCTGTGATCATGTATGATGTTACCAGCCCAAATAGAAAATGGGGTACGGAGATCCTTTTTCCCGCAAGGGCACATGGACGGTACAACTTCAGTAAGAATTCACTCTTGCTATTCGGATACGAGCTCGAAGGGCAGTCCTACCGCATTGATGCACTTTCCAAAGGAGACAATAGCTATGAGATTCGAAGAGGGGAGTTGAGGCCAAGGCTCGAACTGCAAAAGCAACTTTCTGGCCCGTTTTGGTTCAATATCCAAGCGGGATACCGCATTGATTATTCCTTTGACGTGGATGAGTTGCCTGAGGGACGAGAGTTTTTCAGAGGCTTCTTTGGAGAGCAACCATTCGCCATGCGCAACACCCTGCACGATGCGCTATACTTCAATATCGGCATTAGCTTTGTGACCTTGTAAGCGCTACTCCAAAACGGAGAAGAATCCTAGAAATCCCCAAAATTCGGTTTAGTCTTTCTAAATCGAGTTTTGGGGATTTTTTATGAACTAGGAGATAGGCATTCGATAAAGGATGAGTTCAAAACCACTGGACAAATTCCCAACCTGTATCGCCGTCTTGGATTTTTTTGGCTTAGCAAAAACATTTACCTTGAATTTCATTCTCAGTCGAAATTCAAAACCCCCTCCAAATGGAAAAAGAACTGTTTCTTGACCTCCTAAAGCAAAACATCCAAAGCTGTAGCTATGCCTTCGATGCCATTACCGAACAAAACAACAACTCCCGATTCAATGAGAGTGCTGCCTCGGTAGGATTTATCTTTCGGCATGTAGGGGAGACCATGTTACTCTTTGGGTATTTTTTTGGCTTGCAAACAGACGCAACGAATACCACGATGGGAAAGCAAGATACCGGACAGGGCAAGGACCTGAGCACAAGTCGGGAACTACTACAAAAAGGCTATGCCTTGCTAGAGCAGATAATCACTTCCACTCCTGCCGAAGGCTGGTTTGAACCTGTGGAAACTCCCTTTTTTGGTACCGTATCCAAGGCTAGGCTATTTTCCCATATCCTCTACCACAACTCTTACCACGCGGGTCAGATTGCTCTTACAATCAAGCGCGCATCGGAATAGGAAACAGCCTTTAAATTCCAAACAACTTCAATTCTTTTACTTGCACTCCATTCCTTGATTATGTCTATTCGTACGATTTGGTTCTGCTGTTCCCTTTTGCTACTTCCTGGAATTAGCTTTGCACAAGCTTCAGCCGCAGCAATCCAATCCAGCCAATACCTCACCGTGCTGGGAATCGCCCAGGATGGAGGCTATCCGCAAGCAGGTTGTAATCAGGAGCACTGCCTGCGTCATTGGCGAGGGGAGGAGGCAAAGCGGCATGTAGTGAGTTTGGGACTCACGGATCAAGCCAGTGGACAAAACTGGTTGTTTGAAGCGACTCCGGACTTTACCGCTCAACTCCAGCAACTCCAACAAGCTTCAGCCATCAGCAAGCTCTCGGGTATTTTTCTTACCCATGCCCACATGGGACATTATGCGGGTTTGCTGCAACTCGGTCGTGAAGCCATGGGTGCCCAAGGCATGCCGGTGTATGTGATGCCTCGAATGAAGGAATTTCTAGAAACGAATGCCCCTTGGAGCCAATTGGTGGCTCTCGGAAACATCAAATTGATCCTGATGGAGCCAGACAAACCCATTCAACTGACGCCGAATCTTCGGGTGACTCCTTTGCAAGTTCCCCATCGGGATGAGTTTTCGGAGACGGTAGGTTTTCGAGTCGAAACCAGCGAAAAGAGACTACTATTTATCCCAGATATTGACAAGTGGCCGCTCTGGGAAAAGGATATTCGAGCAGAAGTAGCCCGTGTGGATGTAGCTTTGCTGGATGCTACGTTCTATCAGGAAGGGGAGCTTCCCAATCGGAACATGAGTGAGATTCCTCATCCTTTTGTAGCAGAAACCATCACGTTATTTTCCCCGCTTCCAGCTGCTGAGAAAAGGAAAGTCAAGTTTATCCACTTCAACCATACCAATCCCCTGATTCTGGAGGGGCCTGAGCGAGACAAGGTAAAAAGCATGGGTTTTGATCTGGCTACCGAAGGGGAGCGTATCTATTTAAGAAATTAGCTCCATTCGGTAAAGATTAGCCATTAGTGATTACTTACATTGGGAATTAAATCGTCTGGTAGCCTCTTCATTTCCAAAGCCCATGCCTGCTCTATAATTTTTACACATTTCAACCTTATTATTTTTATTGGCAAACGAAGCGCCTAGGTTGACAAATACACTTCCATTTTCCCAATAATAAGAACTATTTGAACGTTTGGCGGCCGCTAAAGCATTATTCCAGCTTTTTATGGCCATGTCAAAATCATTTTCGTCAAAATAAATAAAGCCCAGTCTATCCCAACCATCAACTTCATTATAGCGAGTATAACTTTCAAAGATCCTTTTTGCTTCAGCTCTATTGTTTGTTTTGAGGTAGGTAAATCCAGCAGAACCTCCATAGCTTTGGATGAATTGATCGTAATCCATTATGCCTTTCATCTGATTTAAATAGGTGACAGCTTCGTAATAGTCTTCTTGGTAATAAAAGTGGTTAAATAGTTCGGTATAAACAGTGCTTCTCTCTTCAAGGTCAAATTTGCTGCTACTACTTAATTCATTTAAAATAGACGAAAAATCCGTTTCGCCTCTATCCATGGCTATTCTCAATTTCACCATGGCTATATCATACATCAAATCTTTTGGAGTATTCAATTCATCGAAAAGGGCTTCCATTTCGTAGTATGATTTTTCGTTAGTGTAATATTCGTAACTTAGTTTATCGTACTTGACTTTAAACTTTCTAAAGGAAGAACTGAGGTATGCTCCTAAAAATTGAATTTGATTATTGGTGTTGACAACATAGCCGACAAAACCATCCAAATCCACTTCATATACTCCTGGTGCTAGTGCCTGTCGTACAGTACAGTTGGTGCAAATCTCCTTTGTTCTACCATTTTCAGCAGATTGTTTTGTTGAGGTATATTCAAAAGTTTTATCTCCATCCGTGTAAATGAAGGAATTAGAATTTACCCACATGGACAGGTAGCCCTGCACAATTTGCTTTCCTTTGGTATCAATGATTAGTTGATTGCTTGCCTGATCATATACGTGAGCGGCCCAACCATCAAATGGAGAAGTATAAGAAAACTGGCTAGGAATTTTTAATTCTCCGGATTGATTTACAAAGCCACGGGATTCACCTATTTCTACAGAGACAAGGTCCGTATACTTTCCAGGCCATTTAAACACAGGTCTAGGGCTTGAGATAGGGTAATATCTTGTTTCTAAATCATTGATCCAAAAAAGGGTAGTTCCTTCACCCCCGTATCCATCGCCCATATCTCCATCCCCATAGAATTCTTCTTCTGGATCTGGTGTGTTTACAAAGGGTACAGGTATAGTGGTTAATTTCCCCTGTTGTGGAACAATCAAGTTCATATTTCCATTCGGATTCGACGTAAGGTAAACTCCACCTAAGTCTGAAACAGTGGATACATTATTTATCGTCTCAGAAAGGTTGCGGGAGGAAACTAGCTTATTGCCTCCAGCAGTTAGATTAAAAACAATCACCTCATCACCCACAGATAGGTAGTCACAGCTCATCTCAATTCCTTTCACTCCACTTGCCGTGATGGAATATTTTCCGCCTTCTTGAGTTTTTGTAGAAATGTAGTTTTTTGAGTCAAGATAGTAGGCAATTAACTCTGTACTTGGACTAGGAATTAGGCTGTCCTTGAGTACTAAAAAATTCTTCCCATCTACCTTTAGATTAATGGTTTGATTTAAATTGATGATACTTAGGCTGGTTCCCTTGGCCAAAGACTTTCCTGACAAGGTATAAACCTCTCTAATTATTTCTTTCTCATCGGAGGCAGCCAATAAACCATCTGTCAGCTCAGTTTTATTAATGAAAGAAGTGAGCTTGCCTTGTAAAGGATGTGTCAACGAATAGCTCATGCCTTTTCCTGCCAAGATATTCCCATTATCAAGTGTTGTTAACAAGTTATAGGCATCCAAGGGGACAATATACTCACCTAGTACATTGAGAGATCCTTTAAGGTCATTTCCGCCTGGCTTACTTATCGTTACTTGGTAGGTTTGCTTGGTTAAGGTGCTTATATCATCGTAAATAGCCTGGGTTAGTTGTTGGATTTTCCCTTTGGCATCCAGGTAAAGAATACCCCATTTCTCCCCGATTTCATATCTAAATAGAGAGTTGCCATCCCTTAAAATGGTATTTGCTTTGAAATTGGCGGCTTCTCCAGGAACTGGCTTGCCAGAAATTGTTCCTAGAGAATAACTATTCCGATCGTTCAAGTAGGGCAATATGGTTACCTCTAGATTTTCTGTTAGTCGGTTGACTTGCTCGTAGCCAAAGCTTGTAGCACTTCTATTTATTTTTTTATGCCATTCTTGGGCATATTCCCAATTTCCTGAAACCAACTTATCAAAAAGGATACGGTTAAAAATCGAATCTAGTTCGAGTTTTCTTGGGCCTTCTGTAAATCTCTCTGCATAAGTTGCATAGGCAATATCACTAAAGTTGAGGAGTAGTTCTTTATGGTAAAGTGAATCAAGTGCATTGAAAACGGCTGTGTATTCTTGGCCATCCTTATAGATGGTAATAAATTTTTCAAGCGTGGGAATAGACTGGTCATTCATTGTTACTTTATAATCCATCGCTCGCGCCATCGAAAACGCCTCTTTACTGCGGCTATGGTCCGCAAATGACGCTGAAAACTTTCGGAGTGCCTCCGAATTATTCATTGCTACTGTTGCTTTAAATTCTAACTCTCCCCAGGCATCGTAGGCCTTCTTTGAAGCCTCCTTGTCTTTATATTCTTGGTAAACCGATTTTAATTTCTCTGCATTTCCTCCGTTGGCAAGGGCATCTCTTAAGGCTGCCATGCTTTCCAAAGTATACGCTTCGGTTAAATAAGGGCTGGATGAATAGTTTTTATTATGATCTTTCCATGCATCTGTTTGATCTAATCCCTTATAAAAGTTGAATGCTGACTCGTAGAACCTATTTTTTGTAGCGAGGTAACTCGCCTCATTTAAATCGAAATCTTTCAGGAGATCTTCTAACTCTTTAGGGTCTTTTTCAAGTTCTGGATTTCCTTTTTGTAAGTCATTAAAAATAGAAAAGTAGACCTCCTTAGAATTGGCAGTTTTTAAATTGCTCAAGGCTCGAACATAATAAAATTCCAATCGAATATCTTCTGCTTTTACCTCAGACAGTAATTCATTGGCCTTTTCATATTCGCCTTTAATTAACTGCTTGTATGCATTTTTTGCTTTGGTTTGTCCCAATAGATTCGATGAAACAATAAAAGCCAAGAGAAAAATAAATCCTTTCATGTGAAGTATGTGCTAAATAAAAACGTGCTTTTTCTATTAATTGAATTTATGTTGTAAATAATAACTAGCACAAGATTAGTTTGTTTTTAGAAAAAAATAAAAAAGCGAACACCTGAATTACGTGTTAATTCCAGCTCATCCTTAAGGTTTTTCCTCCAAGATAAGGCCTAGGGTTACAAGTTGACTAATCTTATCAAAACTGGTGATTACCGTAAAAAGTAGCTTCCTTCTTGTTCTAAGGCGCTGATTTAAGCTTTAAATGGGTGATTTTTGCCCTCACTTTTTGCAAGAATAGCGCTCCCGGGTCCTCTTTACCAGTGAAGTAGGAAGCATTGGTTTCTTTCCACCAAGTTGAGCCGCGGAACTTGCCATATTCACTATGCCCAATGACAAATTCGATTGGGTACTTAGCCGCCAGATGACCTATTAATTTGGCATTCGCCTCTACTTGTGCATCTGTCAAAGGTTGGGACTTGCTGCCAACATTTTCAATGCCAATAGCGCAATAGTTCAGGCCTATTGTATGACGTGCAAACAAGGTGTCCTCAATTAATTGATAAATTTCTCCACCTCTATCAATCAAATAGTGGGCTGATACATTGAGGGGACTTTGGGTTTTATTGAGCGCTCTCGCATTTTCAATTCGTGTCGGATTGAAATAATTGAAGTTACTTGTTAGCGTTCCTCCAGCAGTATAGTGAAGCACAATAAACTTTGGGCTGATGCTTGGGCTTTTTTGAACCAAGCCATGTCTTTCCCTTAAATAGTCGATGCTAAGGTTTATTCGTTCCTCGTTGTAGGTAATTGGCTTTCGAATTATTTTTAGTGCGGAAGCCTCCTGACTTATGACATTTCCTACGTAGGAGAAAATGAGTGCAATGAATAATGTAAACTTATTCAAAGGACTTAATGAACATTACATTCTTCTGTTCAATGACCGAAAGCATGGACTCAACATTATCAAATCTAGGATTGTACCAGCCTTGTTGGTTGAAATAATCTCTAAGTTTTTGAAGTTTAAATATGTAGCCATGCCTTGCATAAATTTCATTGCGAATAACAATGAGATCCCAACTATCCATCCCAGCTAAGTCTGCTGCTGTCAACAACCTCTCTGAGGCCTGTGGGTAGATTCCAGGGAATTTTTTACTTAAGCTAGTTCTAGGTGGCAATGGAGATGCCTTTTGAGCAAAGCCCATAAGTGAGAAGCCTAAAAATAAGGTAAAGAGTAGAAGGGTTTTTTTCATTTTATTTATGTGCCGAAGTTGCTTCACTGATTATGTATTCATAAGGGTTATTTCTCTATTTTTTTCTTCACTTAAAACATCATTGTTCAAGATAAAAGTAAACAAGTTGATTTTACAGGCACAAATTTCGTCTTAGGTTATTTAAATAAGCAGCTTTATTACCTCTAGTTTTACTTTCTACTTTTTAACTAGAATTTTGTTCACTTATTTGGTTAAAACCACACAGAACTATTTTTTGTTTAGGTTGAAGCCTTTGGTTAATGAGTGGAAATCAACGTTCTTTTCGCTCTCTCCACAAAATTAGAACTACCACTTCTGAATTTCTTTTTTTCTTCTGGATTTAGGTTTGCACTTACAAGAAAAGCCTGACTCGTTGCAAGTGAGGAATAATTTAGGAATGATGATTTTGCAATCTAGCTGAATCCTCCTTTAAATAATGAATTGAGTCTTCTGGTTGATTCGGCCTTCTATTCTAAAAATTGGCCGCGCTTTTTCAAGTGATTGAAAAAAAAGGGCTGCCTCTAAGATTAGGCAGCCCTTGTATTTTATTTTTGGACAGTTAGCGTGACCGTATTGGCCTGCGTATCAATGTCAATTCGGCTAGGCTGTAGTAGGGAAGCCGACTTTTCCTTGGTGAGCTTGAGGTCATAGGACTTTCTGTCGTACTTCATTACGGCACCTGAGAGGGCATCGATGCCCCAACCCAACAAGTTGCCAAGATTGATGATACTTACCAGGTTAAGTTCCTTGTCAAGGGTAATTAGGCGGGTTTCGTAGCCGTCCAACTTAAACTCTACCTCGGTATCGTTGAGGCTTCGCTTCATTTTATAGTTGCAGGGGGTAGTGCAGATCTCCACACCGTCTTTGTAAATGGTAGCACCTGAAGGAGTAGAACTAAATGAGATGTTATCTTTGGTACCTGTAAAAATGGTGGCACAGCCTGTCATAACTAGGAGTGCGAGGAAAAGTACGGGGATTTTTTTCATGGTGTTTTCGTTTTAGAAGTTTTATTGACAGATTAAAAATTTATACAAATAAGTATATTTTTTCAAGATTAAATTAATTTATTTTTAAAATCTGGTTTGAAGGCTTATTTCCTTCTGTGAATTCTTTTGAGTTGTACGTGGGACAAAAGTATTTGGTTATCCAGTTCAAAAAAGTAAACCGCAAGCAGGTATAGCTTGAAAATTAGTTGCTGTAACGGACTGGCAATAAATCAATGTCGACAACTTAGCCGCTATGTCTAATCTACACGCAATGGTTAGGGGTATCTTTTAATTAAAAATAGATATCCCAAGAGTCATTTGTGTAGGCTAGCCTCACGTTTGCGTATTCGCATTCAAAATTATCATTCTCACCAACAGCGTAGCTTGTCTCAAATTCATCCTCACTAGTCCAAGAAATGCCATCACAGGAACAAAGACCTTTGTTGAAATACACGCTTTCCAATAAGGAGGACTCCCGATTTTTCAATGAAAAAATTTCCATGTTGCAAGAATAGCCCATGGAACAATCACAGGAAGATAAAACAAGCCAAGATTTATCTGGAGATAGTTGAAACTGGTCCTCGCCGTAAATATCAAAGCTTTGTAGTTCGCGTTGCGTTCCATCTTTCAAGGATACCATAAGGATTGTTTCTCCCATATGGCAGCCATCGGTTCGATCTAAAAACAAAATGCCAAGCCTAGGAATACTTGCAATGACGTGATAGGATGAGCCTTCTCCCGCGCAGGCATCGTAGGAGATGAACCTTGCCGTTGTACCATCTTCGGCGGTAATAAGGATATCTTCTTTGCCACTTTCATTTTCGCGAACCTCTAGTTCTTGCAATTTCCGTAGTGTTTGTTCTCTGCTTAAGACCTGTATTGGCTCATCCTGGTACCGTTCAAATCCACCTTGACCCTCACTGCAGGCAGAGTTGAGGCATACAATCAATACGAGGGCTAGTAAAATTTGGTGGAGCTTTCTCATGGGATAGGATTCAATTTAGGAGTGCCGTTAAACAAGTCTGGTATTACTTTTCGATGGTAAATTAAGTAGTTATAAAAAGTATATGGTTAATGTAACAAAAAAAGTTTTATCAATTCTAGCCAATACTAGCAAAAAGGTAGTGAGGATGTTTTTCCTGATTTCTGGTCTTTTTCTTATTTTTATAAAAATCAAAATCCTTTTAGTTGTTAATTAGTTGGTAGGTTAATCAATCAAGTTTAATATCAACCTCATACTATCACTATGGCAACACAAGAATTACGGGATCGTACAGGTAAATTATTGGGAAAGATTAAGGAAGTAGGTACTAAATTTGAACTTAGAGGTTCCACGGGGGCTTTGAGAGGTAAATATGACCCCAAAACAAATGAAACCAGGGATGCCACTGGACGACTCGTTGGCAAAGGTAACTTGCTAAGTAGTTTGCTTTAAAGTACCTATATATCCATCTATTTACACAATTTAATTTTACTTGTTTTTTCATTTTACCATTCGATTATGAAAACGTCTTTATGCTATTCAGTTTCCATCGCTCTTGCTTTGTTGTTTTTGATTTCCTGTGGCCCAAATGGGGATGAAATCTTGGAGATCAAACTTTTCCCAGTAAAAAGTGGTAAGGATTTTCAGTACGTTGATAGAACTGGCAAAATTGTAATTAACCCTCAATTTCAAAGTGCTACCGTGTTTAGAGATGGTTTGGCATTGGTTCAAACATCAGGGGACAACCCAAAATGGGGATTTATCAATGAAGAAGGCAAATACGTCATCAATGCACAATATAAGGAAGCTACCGTCTTTAGTCAGGGTATTGCTTGGGTAGTCGCCGATAATGCAGCTCCTTCGGCGATAAACACAGAAGGAGAAGTCAAATTTTCGCTTCCGGATGCAGAACAAGTTCGTCGTTTTCAGGGCGGTATGGCAGCGTTCCTGGTTGTTAATGAAGAGGGGGAAGAGAAATGGGGGTTTGTTGATACCGACGGAAGAATTGCGATTAACCCTCAATTTGCTGGCGTTTCCAACTTTAGTGATGGAGTATGTGCAGTGGTGAATAGCGAAGGAAAATGGGGCTTTATTGATAAGGAGGGAAAGGTTAGTATCAGTTATCAATTTGATGGAGCGGGAGATTTCAAGAATGGGGTGGCGATTGTTCAGTCGGCTGAAAAATACGGAGTGATTGATCAGGAGGGTAAATACACCGTCAATCCACAGTTTTCGAGTATCCAAGAAGATGGCGATTGGCTACTTGTGTCTCAGGATGAAAAATTTGGATGGAGTGACAAGGAGGGGAAACTCGTTATCAATCCTCAGTTTAGTGCTGCCTATCCATTCCAGAAAGCAGAGGTTGCTGCAGTTCAATCTGGCGATGCCTTTGGATATATCGATAGAGAAGGGAAAATTCTAATCAATCCTCAGTTTGATTTTGCACTGCCTTTCAACGGCGATTTGGCAGTGGTGTACAGTGGGGATAAGGTAGGATTCATAAATAGTGATGGAAAGTATGTGATCAACCCTCAATTTGATCAGGTTTCAGATGACTTATTTACCTATCTTTTTTCAGGAGGGTCAAGATATAGTAGTGTCACGTCTGATTTTTTTAATGTAGCAGCTGTAACGGGGGTACTAAACCTAGAGAGTCCAGAGGGATTTACTGACAATGCTACTTTTGATGATATCATCAAAAAAATTGTTGGAAGTAAAGAGAAATTTAGTCGATACGGTACTGAACATGAGGTTTTAACTCAAAAAAAGATAGTTAATGGAGCTTACTATTCATTCTATGTGTATGGTAATCCCTATGATAATGTAACTGTCCAAAAAGAAAGCTATTACGGTGGATATTATAATGAGTATGAAAGAAGGTTTAATGGAGAAAAGAAACCAACTGGTTTTGCTTATGACATTATCTTGCGTGGTAAGGGAGCTGGAAAGCAAGAAGAAGTAATCAAATCGATTCAATCTAAATTGAAAGGTTATGTGAAAGATGACAGTAAGAGTGATAGTAATATACAGACCTATACAAAAGGAGAAAAACAAGTAACCATAGTGTATAATACTGATGGTGTTACCTTGCATATCACGAGTGATGGCACTGTCAAATTTAGGTCTGGAAGTTCAGACGAATGGGCAGCAGCAGCTGATACTACTGCAGTAGCAGCTGACAATTATGATTACAATGAACCTTGGAATTCATCCGAGTATGATGTCGTTGAAGAGCCAAATGGCACATTTATGGTTCTGACAGACAAAGCCTATTTTCACTCTAGTCCAAACCTAGCCAATAGAAGGAAGGCTTACCTAATTAGAGGTGAGATTGGGACCTTTACTGATTTTGAGAATAATTTTGGGTATTTACGATTTACCAACGCCAGAGGTGTGGTGACTGAGGGTTGGATATCCCTTTCAGACGTGCAGCTCTATTAACTTGAAATGGATTTTTCTGAGAAAAAAATCTCCGGTTTCTAGTTGGTTTAAATCTCAAAAATGCCAATCGGCTGGTTTTAAAAGCCATCCCCATTCTGAGTTTTCTTGAGCATTAAACGAAAAAAACGGGTTGCAATAAAAAGCCTCCATAAATTAAGGCTAGGATACGACCTAAAAATGATAACGTGTGAGGAGAAATTTGGAGATCGTTTCACCAAGAATATTCTTTGGGACTTTTGACCAAAACAGATGTTTCCTCTACTTTAAAATTCAAAAAAGCATGATTTATTTTTTTTAGCTGAATAAAAAAATAATATTTATGAAGTTTATAAATCTAATTCACGGGTGAACTTGTTTTCATTTCATCCCTAAATCATCCTTCCTGCTATGAAAAAAAGGCTTTTTTTCTCTGTCATCTCTTTAATTGGATTTCTAAGCATATCAAGTTGCGAATTCCTGAAAACTGAAGATGAAAAAATCAAAGAAGCAATGATTGGGAAGTATTATGAAGACGATGAAGAAGAAGACGGTGTAAATGTTAAAGATATTAAAGGTGAATATTTTGAAGATGGAAAGTTTTTTTGGGAAGCAACCTTTGAAATTATTGATGAGGAAACCTTTGAGACTACTGATATGGAAATTCAAATTTCGGGGAATTGGGATGTGAAGGATGGGTTTATATACCTTACGCCAGATTACAACTCATTAAATATTGAGCCAGAGTTTTATGAGATGTTACTCAAGGATGAGATGACTCAAACGTTGAAGGATGAAAATTCCCCATACAAAATCATATCATACGACGCCTCCAAGGTGATATATGAGGATGTAGATGGAGACCGTACCACTATGAAAAAATCTTATTGATTGCTTTTGGGTCAGGTAAACTATAGATCATATGATTCTTCGCATAATTCCAATTCTACTGATAATTATCCCTGTTCTGGGGTTCTTTCTTAATCCTGAGCCGCCGAAATCCAGTAATTCGCTGGAAAGCTTAGTTGTTTTACTTCTTTCCCTACCCTGGTATTTTAAGATTTTATCTATAGCGGTTGGAGTAATATGGGTTGCCTCTTGGGGAACACCGGATGGAGAACAGGAATCTTGATTCAGAATTGGCTGATATCAATCCAAAGATATCAATTTCCGCCTAGATTAACCTTTGGGTAAGGTTATCCAGAAAATAAGATAAATCACAAAGGTAGCACCGGCACTTATGCCAAGGGTAAGCCCTCCAACCCCAAAGAAAAATACCAAAAATAACCCTCTTAATAAACCGGCTGGTACTCCTAAAGCTCGGGCAAGCCCTCCCAAAATTCCACCAAGCCATCTGTCGTCTGCGCTTCTTCTCATTTTTTTAGTAACTGCGTTATGCTGTTGAAATTACAGGAATGCTAACTTCTTTCAAAAGAATTAGCGATTGAAGTTTTCCTACTTCATTTTTTGAAATACCAATTACACTTGTTTATACTGTTTTTGGAAAAAATACGTTTCTTGTCTTGACGTCCTTCTAAATCAACCAGGCTATGTATACACGAAAGTTCACGAGCGCTTTACTCTGTTTACTATTGTTTACCAATGCTTTTGGCCAAGCAGATCCTAAAAGTTGGATCATCCAAAAGATGCAAATCCATTCGCCAAACTCCATCCATTTGTTAAGAGCCTATGAACGTTTACCTAACGACTTGTCTTTTCAACAAGATGGGTACACCATGTCTACGAGGAAGTCAACAGATGCTTTCTATTTCTTGGATACAGGTTCTAAGGAGGAGGCATTAGTAAGTATGGGCACCAATGTCCATGAGATTGGTCACGGCTATGGTGGGTTCTTACACTATGCGGATTTGATGTCTTGCAATTGCGAACGGCCCATCTCCTTTTCAGCTATTCAACAAGGATTTTACCAGACTGCTCAGGAACAATTTTGGATTGAAATAGAGCCTGAATTCCTATTTCCCTCGGTAGAACTTAAGAAAACAATTCCTAGTGACTTAGTCACCTTTCGGTATGATACCTACATTGAGGGAAATAGTTCGACGCAAGCCCATGGCGTTGTTGGCCTTCTTGACGAGATGAATGCGTATTATTTAGGGTCGAGTTATGTTTTT
>JBIIFN010000125.1:0-6736 GCA_044237325.1 Algoriphagus sp. | reverse complement strand
AGTTTGGAGCAAAGATCTACCTCAAGCGCGAAGACCTCTGCCATACCGGCGCCCACAAGGTCAACAACACCGTGGGTCAGATCATTTTGGCCAAGAAGTTGGGCAAGAAGCGCATCATTGCCGAAACGGGTGCAGGACAACACGGAGTGGCTACGGCCACAGTTTGTGCGCTGATGGGCATGGACTGCACGATCTACATGGGCGAACTGGATATCAAGCGGCAGCGACCAAACGTGGAGCGAATGCGTATCCTAGGAGCCAAAGTGGTACCTGCAGTGTCAGGGTCCAAGACCCTAAAAGACGCCACCAACGAAGCCATGCGTGCCTGGATAGCTGATCCAGTAGGAACGCACTACATCATCGGCTCGGTGGTTGGCCCACATCCCTATCCGGAGATGGTGGCCCGCTTCCAATCCGTCATTTCGGAGGAGATCAAGTGGCAGCTACTGGCCAAGGAAGGCAAAGAAAATCCCGACTTGGTCATTGCCTGTGTAGGTGGAGGTTCCAATGCTGCCGGCGCTTTTTACCATTACTACAATCGCTCCGAAGTACGCTTGATTGCTGCCGAAGCAGCAGGCTTGGGCATTCATTCAGGCAAGTCTGCCGCCACCACGGTGCTGGGTACACCTGGGATCCTGCATGGATCAAAGACCTTGCTCATGCAAACCGAAGATGGGCAGGTAGTGGAGCCACATTCCATTTCCGCAGGCTTGGACTATCCAGGCATTGGTCCCGTTCATGCCCACTTGCACGAGATCGGTAGAGCCGAGTTTGTGGCCGTGGAGGACGAAGACGCGATGAAGGCAGGCATCCTGCTCAGCCGCACCGAAGGCATCATTCCCGCCATCGAGACGGCCCATGCGATCGATGCTTTGTATCGTATCGACTTTCAAAAAGATGCATTGATTGTAATCAACCTTTCCGGTAGGGGAGACAAGGACTTGGAAACCTATATCCAATGGGGTAATTATTGATCCAGTCCAGCCTGTACTTCCTACTTCCCAATCCTTCCTCTACACAGCTTTATCGCGATGAATAGAATCAACGAGTTATTTCAAACAAAAAAAGAGCGGGTGCTCTCCATCTACGTTACGGCGGGTTTTCCAAAGCTGGAAGACACGATCCCTGTGCTCACGGCCATACAGGCAGCAGGTGCAGACATCATCGAGATTGGCCTGCCTTATTCCGACCCCATTGCGGACGGTCCCACCATCCAAGAAAGCAATGCCATCGCCCTAGAAAATGGGATGAGCATCAAAAAGCTCTTTGACCAGCTACAGGATTTTCGGGCCACTATCCACCTGCCAGTTATCCTCATGGGCTACCTCAACCCCATCTTGCAGTTTGGTGTGGAGGCCTTCTGCAAAAAATGCAAAGAGGTAGGCATCGATGGACTCATCCTGCCAGACCTACCCATGCAGCAGTACCTAGAGGACTACAAGGAGTTGTTTGAAGACTATGGCCTGTTCAATGCCTTCTTGATCACTCCCCAAACCTCTGAAAAGCGAATTCGGGAGGTAGACGAGCATTCCAATAGCTTCATCTACATGGTTTCCTCCAATGCAATCACCGGTGCGAAGTCGGAAATTTCTACGGAGCAAACGCAGTACTTTGAGCGGGTGGCAGCCATGCAGCTCCGCAACCCCCGCTTGATTGGTTTTGGTATTTCTGATGCCTCGACCTTTCAACTTGCCTCCGCGCACAGCCAGGGTGCCATCATTGGCTCGGCCTTCATCAAGCAAATCAAGGATTCTACTCACCTTAGCCAAGACATCCACAGCTATATCCAGTCGGTGATTGGCTGAAAAAGGTGCTTTACTACTGATTTTCAGTAGGTTGAATAGAATATGGACTTGGTTTAAAATCTTTTCTAAGCCCCAAAAATTAGCTTGTACCAAGCAGCCTACCTGCGTAACTTCGTTACAGCATTGCCCGCTTATGCTGTTTCATTGCTTCTTGGCCGAGACTGTTGTGTGTACCTAATGACCTTGCTTTATGCGTTGCATAAAAATTAAAAAGGCTTCCTTCATACAACTCGGGAGAGCTGTTTTAAGTATATTACCTATTTATTCCCAACGGCAGCAGACCTAGGTAAAAAGGAGTAAAATCAGGAGTTAACGAGTAAAAAAATATAAACCCAAGTACCTCATACCCCCAAGTATAATGATAGAAAAACCCAAGGAATGGGTCTTTTCCGACCCGAGATTAACAGACATGCGGCAAGACTATGCCGCCTACACCGAAGAGGACTTTGCTGTGTGGAAAATCCTCTTTGAGCGGCAGATGCCAAACCTCCCCAAAGCAGCCTCTAAGGCCTATTTGGAAGGGGTAAAAGCAGTGAATTTCAGTGCCGACCGCATCGCCAACTTTGAAGAGCTCAACCAGGTTCTTGCCAGCACCACAGGCTGGCAGGTACAGGTAGTACCCGGCTTGATTGACGACGACTTGTTTTTTGGCTTGCTAAGCAACAAGCGTTTTCCTTCTTCCACTTGGCTCCGCAAAATGGAACAGCTGGATTACCTCGAGGAGCCAGACATGTTTCACGATGCGTTCGCACACATTCCTTTGCTGATCAACCAGCCCTACGTGGATTTCCTCGAAAAGCTGAGCAGCATCGCACTGAAGCACCTCAACGATCCTGAGGCCATACAATTGGTGAGCCGTATTTATTGGTTTACCATCGAGTTTGGTTTGATCCGCGAGGAGGGTGCGCTACGTATCTATGGCGCCGGGATCTTGAGTTCCGCAGGAGAAACGACCTTCTGCCTCTCAGATGCCCCTAGCCATTTTGGGTACGATGTCCGCCAAATCTTCGGTACTGAGTACTGGAAGGATAGCTTCCAGGACAAGTATTGGATCATAGAAAGTTATGAACAGCTGTTCGAATCGCTTCCAGAGATTGAGGAAGTGCTAGAGGAGTTGCTCGCCAAACGATAAGTACGCGTTTTACTAAAAAATCAAGCCCGAGGTCCTTGCTTTCGCTTTTGCGCAGCAAGATTCTCGGGCTTGGCCTATCCTAATGAAAGTAGCCGTCATCAAATACAATTCCGGCAATGTGCAGTCGGTCCTCTATGCCCTGGAGCGCCTAGGTGCGGAGGCCGAACTCACAGACGACCCCAATAAGATCCGGTCAGCAGATCGGGTGATCTTTCCGGGGCAGGGAGAGGCAAGTACGGCGATGGCCTACCTCAAGGCACGAAAGCTCGATACGCTTATCCGCGACATTCAACAGCCTTTTCTAGGGGTTTGTCTTGGTTTGCAGTTGCTTTGCGCGCATTCAGAAGAGAACGACACGGAATGCTTGGGCATCTTTCCGGTGCAGGTCAAGCGCTTTCGTCCCGAGCAACCCTTTGAAGTAAAGGTGCCACACATGGGCTGGAACCTGCTCGAAAATCTGGTAGACAACCCCTTGCTCACCAACTTGCCGGATCCAAAGTACCTTTATTACGTGCATAGCTACTACGCCGAACTCAGCGAGGCCACGATAGCCACCACACACTACCTGCAGGACTTTACCGCAATCCTTCATCGGGATAACTACTGGGCCATCCAAGCCCACCCAGAGAAAAGCAGCACGGTGGGAGAGAAGCTACTTGACAACTTTCTTTCCCTTGGCTAGTTTATCAATTGCCTACAGCCTTTACCTTCCCAAACCCATTCTGTTACTGCCCTAGGGCGCATCTTTTTCCAACCCCATGTTTGTAATTCCAGCCATAGATATCATTGGAGGCCACTGTGTTCGCCTCAGTCAAGGGGACTACCAACGAAAAGTGGAGTACCACGACGATCCGGTTGAGATGGCCAAGCGCTTTGAAGGAGTAGGCCTCAGCCGCTTACACTTGGTGGATCTGGATGGGGCCAAGGCCAAAAAAATCATTAACGGAGCAGTCTTGCAGCGAATCTGTGCAGAAACTAGCCTTTCGGTGGATTTTGGCGGAGGAGTACAGTCGGAGGAGGAACTCCAAAAAGCCTTTGCCTACGGGGCTAAGCAAGTGACCGGTGGAACTATCGCCGTAAAAAATCCCATCCTATTTGGAGAATGGATAGCACGCTACGGCGCAGACAAAATCATCCTCGGAGCCGATGCAAAAGACAAAAAAATAGCGGTTGGTGGCTGGGAGGAAAACACCAGCCTGGACTTGATCCCATTTATCCAAAACTATGTCGACCAAGGGGTTTGCGAAGTCATCTGTACGGACGTAGCCAAAGACGGTTTGCTACAAGGGCCTTCCTTCGTGCTCTATGCCGAGATTCTTCAAGCTATTCCTGGGCTGAAACTTATCGCCAGCGGAGGAGTTTCTTGTTATAAGGACTTGGAAGAACTGCAGAAACTCGGTGTCTATGCCGCCATTGTTGGCAAGGCCTATTACGAAGGCAAGTTGACACTCCAGGAGCTAGCCTCCTTTGAATAGACGTATTTACATCATTTGTAACGCTTAACACAAGATTTCTCCCCTTTCCCCATTACCTCCACTACCCATGCTTACCAAACGAATCATTCCTTGTCTCGACATCAAAGAGGGCCGCACGGTCAAAGGGGTCAACTTTGTGCAGTTGCGTGATGCGGGTGATCCGGTGGAGCTGGCCAAGCTGTACTCTCAGCAGGGGGCTGACGAACTGGTGTTTTTGGACATTACCGCTACGGTGGACAAGCGCAAGACGCTCGCTGCGCTGGTGATGCAGGTAGCCAAAGAGATTACTATTCCCTTTACAGTGGGAGGTGGTATTTCCACCTTGGAAGACGTGTACCTTCTCCTCGCAGCGGGTGCCGACAAAATCTCCATCAATTCGGCAGCGGTAAACAATCCCGCCATCATCGACCAGATGGCAGCGGAGTTTGGCTCCCAATGCGTTGTGGCGGCTGTTGACACGCGCAACCTAGCAGGGGTTGACTGGGTGCATACCCATGGCGGCCGCAAAGCCACGGAGCGAATTACCCAAGCCTGGGCCAAGGAATTGGCGGATCGAGGAGCGGGCGAGATCCTACTCACTTCCATGGACCACGACGGTACCAAGGCCGGCTTTGCCAATGCCTTGACCGCAGACCTCTCTTCGTCCTTACCCATCCCCGTGATAGCCTCGGGGGGCGCAGGAACTATGGCCCATTTCAAGGAGGTATTCACTACCGGAAAGGCCGATGCGGCGTTAGCGGCAAGTATCTTCCACTTCAAGGAAATAGGAATTCCGGAGCTGAAAGCCTATTTGGAGGAGGAAGGAATACGAGTGAGAAGATGAATGCAGTAGAAATACAATTGAAATACGATAGAAATAGACCGAGCAAGCTCGGTGAAATAGGTTGCCCCAATCGTAGATCTATCTTATTTCACGAAGCCTGCCTGCCGCAGGCAGGTGCAGTATATTTCTATTCTATTTCCATTTATTTCACTCATAATAAAATAGGTTTAAACTTGCCTAAGTACATATGAATATTGATTTCGAAAAAATGAAGGGCCTAGTGCCGGCAATTGTACAGGATGCGCTGAGTAAAAAAGTATTAATGCAGGGCTATATGGATGAGGAGGCGCTAGCGCAAACGCAGGCGACCGGCAGGGTGACGTTTTTCTCCCGTAGCAAAAACAGGCTGTGGACAAAAGGAGAGACTTCTGGCAACTTTCTGGAAGTGGTTCACCTAGCAGCAGACTGTGATGGCGATGCGATCTTGATTCAAGCCTATCCCAAAGGGCCCGTGTGCCACTTAGGTACGGACACCTGCTTTGGTGAAGAGACTAGTTCGAATACGGGTTTCTTGGACCAGCTGCGCGCCCAAATCAAAGAAAGAAAAAACCAGCCGTCGGAAGCGTCATATACCAGTTCCCTTTTTGCCAAAGGCATCAACAAGCTTGCCCAGAAAGTAGGAGAGGAAGCGGTAGAGCTAGTCATCGAAGCGAAAGATGACAACAAGGAATTGTTTCTTGGAGAGGCAGCAGACTTACTATTCCATTACCTGGTACTGCTCGAAGCCAAGGGTTATGCACTTGACGAGGTGGTCGATGTGCTAATGGAGCGTCACAAAAAATAAGTTGCGGTGGGCTGCTGACGTGTAAGTTGGAAGTGTTCAATAACAAAAAGAGCTCGATGTAAATCGAGCTCTTTTTGTTTAAAGGAGTTGTACCGCTTAGTACACTGGAAATTCTTGCTGCAAGCCTTTGAAGGCATCGATCATCTCCCATTTAGGCTTGTAGTAGGTATCAATGGTTCGGTTGCCCACGGTACCGGTGCGGATGTATTGCAAGGCAGCTGCCAAGCGAAGGTCTTTCACATCGCCCCAAGGAAACTGAGGGCTATCTCCAACCTTAAAATCTGCAGGGAATCCTTCAAAGTACTCGGCTTTTCCTGCGGCATTGGCAATAGCAAAGGTAATTGGAACTACTTCTACGTTATTCGTTTGTAGGATACGGTTGTAGCTAGAAAGCGGGAAGGATCCCACAGGCTTACCAAAGGTATTGTCACCGATTAGCACCACTTGCATGTAGGGGGCCAAGGCGTTGATGATGAGTTCGGACGCCGAAGCGGAACCTCTAGATGTCAAGAAAATCACTCGGCTGAGGTTGATGCTGCCAATTTTGTTGAAGTTCCTTGACGTGTTCTGTGCAGTCTTCAGATCATTCAGTTTGTTGGTGTACATCAATCGGGTATTGTTTGAGGATTGGATCAGGTAGTTGCAGATTTGTTCTGCAACGGCCACAGAGCCACCGCCATTGTAGCGAAGGTCGATAACCAATTCTTGCACGCCTTG
>JBIIFN010000277.1:0-6762 GCA_044237325.1 Algoriphagus sp. | reverse complement strand
CTGGAGAGAGTAAGTCCTCCAGGCCCAGTCGATCCCGACGGGCAAAGCAATCTAAAATAAGGTCCAATTGAGTGAGCATAAGTAGGGAAGAGAAAAGGAAACGAGGTGGGTGGTGTTTTAGTATGGCAGAGAGAAAAAATGTCCACAGTCCACGGTCGACAGACGACAGACGACAGCAAATTGTGGTGGAGAGCAGGATTTGCGGTGGACAGTGGACCGGTGACGGTTGACAAAATGCTGTTGGCTTAAAATAAGTTGGCGCAACATCCGTTGGGAAGGGTATGCATCGCTCCCTCTTTTTTCTCATGCTACTTCTCGCTTCGTGTCAGGAAGTAAAAGAAGTACCGCCCGATATTCCCTGTCACCTGAGGTACCCACATACCTGTAAGCCTTTGGTGATCATCGAGGGAACCAAGCCCGAGGTCAAGTTCCTCGGAAACCAGCAGTTGAATACCTTAACTCACTACTTAGCGATGCAGGAACAAGTGGAGAGCCAGCAAGTCGGTTTTTCGGGAAGCTTTTCAGAGGTATATCAAGAGTACGAAGCCCTGCAGCAGCAGGCGAGCTTGGAGGAGTTGGCCCTCCTCCTTCGTCACCCCTCCCCCAATGTGCGCTACTATGCGCTGCTGGGATTGGCGGAAAAAGATCCAAAAAACAAAACCACCTACTACCAGCAGCTGGCCGGTAAATACGATAGCCTAAACACACTGAATGGCTGTGTGGGTAGCTCAGGGCAGCTCTGGGAGTTTACGCGGTACCGGATTTTTGAATCGGAGGAATAAGGTTTTTTTCTTCATAGAAAGTAAATAATCCCCCTAACCCCCTTGCAAGGGGGAATTGCCCCAATTCCACCCATCAAAAATTTAGAGTAAAATCAAAAATCCAACTTCATAAATTAAATGTGAGGGAGCATTTGGGAGACTCCCCCTTAAAAGGGGGCAAGGGGGATTTCTTCTCGCCCTGCCGGCAGGCAGGGCGCCTTCTTGGCTCTTGTCTCTAATCTCCTGCTTCTCAGATAACCTACAGCTGTTCATGAAGTTTCACTAGGGCATCTACCCCTAAGTCCTCGTCGATGAGGGGCCAGTGAATACCATATCCTGAGGGGGAAACTTTAAAAAATTTCCGTTGAACATCAGAGGCATCTTGCAGCTTTTTTGACACTTTTTCAAGCGGGAGAACTAGGACCTTCCCGTCGATAGATAGGCAGATGTTATCCTTTTCAAATGAAACAGTCATAAGTTGATTTGTCTTCATCATAATCTCAAGTTACATCCTAGAGACATGGTACCAAGCACAATTTTTGTCGTAACACTTATTGGCCTGCCTATTTACCGCAGGCATACTTACCGCAGGCATGCAGCCTTCCCTTCTTTGCGCCTTGGCGTCTTTGCGAGATGTATTCTTTTTTTTAAACAAAGTGGGCATAAAGTTGGCAGGCTTACTTGGGGTAGGCTGGGCGCAGAGACTTGCCTGCGGAAGGCAGGCGCAAAGGAAGGGAATCTCGTCTTTTCCCTGCCTGCGCAGGCAGGCCTCTCGCTTCTTGGTACTTAGTACATTGTACTTAGTACTTAATACTTAAACAACTATCAACGAGTAAGTCAATAGTGGTGGCTTATTTTTTTGACTTTATGAAAAAACCAAAAAAGGTGGATATATCTGTTTGATTTCCTTGGTTGTAATAAACCGCTCCGTCTACAATCTTTCCTAGGCCAAGATTGAAAACATCTCGGCTGTTCTTTGATATCAAATAATATAATTTATTTCCCTGACCCAACTCTTTACGTTCCCCTTTGAAAAAGTAGACACCTTGTCCCCCTTCTACTTTCTTAACATTTTTAACTTTTTTCCAATTTAATTCTAAATCTTTCCAGCCATTGTCTTGATCATATCTAATATTCTCTTTGTCCAGAACTAGCGTTTCGCCATTAAATCCTTTTAATACTTCAACGCCAATTTTTTTAATGTCTGAATAAGTAACAAATTGCCATCCGTCACCGATCAATGCCGATATTTTTTCAAAATCCTCATTAGATAAGTAAAATTCACTGCTCAAATAATAGTCTTCGGTGACCCTAGGATTTTCAACAATGCTTTTTATGACTCTTTCTTCTTCAAATTTTCGAGCGCTTCTTTTAGTTGACTCATAGGATTTGAGTAGCAAAGATATTGCTTGATTCAAATCACTTATACCTTTTTCATATTCTGGAATCTCCAGGTCCGTCTTGCTCTTGTATTCAATGTCATCGTATCGGCTGTCAAATACATCATTGTATTTTTTTTGTAATTCTATTTTTGCCTTTTTAAGTTGTTCATATCCTGAAATTTGTTGGTCAAGAATTGCTTTCTGCTCTTTTATTCTATCTAGATCATTTAAATAATCTGAACTCTCTCTTTTATTCAAGCTATCCAAAAGGCCAAAGCGAGCCTTTAATTCAGTTTTTTTATTCGTAAACCCTAACAAAGCCTGTGCGAAAGCCTCATCTCTTTCTTTTGTTATTTTGGTGTATTTTTCAATCTTTTCTTCTTTTTCCTTTTTTTCTTCAAAGGCTAGCTGGTCTAATCTACTTTTACTACGGATATATTCTCCGTCCTCAAAATCAAATTCCTTAGTGAAATCAGAAATATTATTATCATTCTTCCAGACACCTTCTTCGTCATACCAACTATATCTATTAAGTTCCAAAACTAAGCCCCCACCTTCTTGCGACTTTAACTTACCTTTTAGGTAGCCATAATCGTCATTCTGCCAAGTAAATGTAACCGAGCTGTCTGTTGGATTAATCTTATAGGTCCCCTTTGAATAGGTACCATCCACGTTATCCCAATTATAATTGTTACTTAGGTTAATCCCATTGGTAACCATATATGGATTGTATTCTTGTCGAAAATATTGTTTTGAAATCCAACAATTATTGGCTTTTGAATTATCATCTAATCCAATATCTAAAATATAACGAGCGTTGGCGACAAGCCTAGAGGGGACCATTTCATCCATATCAATATCAGCTTCTCCAGAGTATTGACCCCTAATTAAATCTACCACTGTTTTTTTTGATTCGATAGTGCTCTGCCCATGTAAGCGGATGACAGTGATTAGGAAAATTAATTGGAAAATAATAAAGCGCATTTTCATTTTGCGGGGTGTTAATATTTTAAATTAAATCGAGAATTCTGGAATAGCTAAGTCAAGAATTGGTCTGAAATTGAGCCGTTTCGTATTGACATCAAAGAGATTCAAAGAGAGGCTCCTCCACTGTTCCACCAGAACCTTACAAGGAATCGATTAACCCATAGACCCAGCCTTCCACTTGGTCATTTTTTACCTTGTACCAAATATTTGATTCTTCGGGGTACTCGGGGTTTTTATCCATTTTGCCGATTTCAGTGACCGAAAACCCTTTATTTTCAGCATCCAGATCTTGTGCTAGAATTTTTGAAGAGAAATTTGGGGCTTCATAAATCGTAATGGTTTTGTAAGCAAACAATCCTTCAGTTTCCACAGGCATCTTTATAGGACTACCGTCCTCGTTTGTAAGAAAGCCCCAGGCAGTTGAAACAGTGTTTTGGTCTAGGGTCAGGGTTATTGGTTCCTGCTCCCCACCAAAGGAAGTCCAGGTACCGCTTATCGTATTTCCATCGAGTTGGCCCTCGATATAGCCTGGAGACTCTCCCTGCGCCGACCAGCCCGCAAATCCAACAATGGTTTGGCCATTTCTATACAAGACAACGCGTTGAGAGGACATGTATTTATCATCTTGGTTAGCGAAAAAACTAGTAACCCCCTCTTCCAAAAAGGAAGGCGTGGACTGACAACTCATCAACAAGGAAGTGAACAGCATAGCGAGTAATAGACTGGTTTTTTTCATGATTTGCTAGTTTGTCTAGATTGAATTTTTGAATATCTCAACTCTTTCGAATTTATCCAACACCGGCCAAATAATATCGAAGTGGGTAGCTTTCGTAAAAATTCAGATTAACTGCCAAGCCTAATGGATAAAAAATTCAAAAAAATTATTTTAGTTTTATTTAAATAATTAATTTCAATACAATCAATTGTTATATGGTATGAAAAATTTTGTGATTATCCTTTTGTTTTTAGGAACCACCCTAAATCTAAATGCTCAAGTTATAGAAGGGTATTTTGTTGGAAAAGAAGTTGACGAATGGGTCTACAGTGAAAATCAAAAGAAACATGTCCTACTTGAAACCATTGATTTAGACACAAAAATAATCATCGGAAAAGACAAAATTCAATTCAAAAAAGGAGATAATGCGGATTGGCTTGAAAACAAATGGACTTTTGATAAAATAATTGAAAGTGAAAATGGTACTACCTACCATAGATATTTGGATGAAAGGGATCAAATGGTTTTAATCGAGCCTAGTGAAAATTTACTTTTGTACTATTACAATTGGGACAAAACCTTTGAGAATTTTCGAAATTTAACGGTTTATAAAAACTTGCAAAAAAGAAAATCAATTGATGACACCAAGGCTATTGAAGAAAACCAAGAAGTGTTAGCGAAATTTATTATTGCAGATGCCACATTTAATGGAGAAGATGTTTCACAAAGTGTAGTTCAAAATAAAGCATACACTGTGTTTTATAAAATTAAGGATTCGGATGAAATCTACATGGCAAACTATTTTAGTGAAGCAAAAAGCCAAAGCTTTGGGGTATTATATGATTCCAATTTGGAGGAATTTGAAGAAACCCAAGATGAATACCGATACGATGTGTTAACATCTTCTTGGAGATATGTCAATGACTATGACGATAAAAAAGGTACAGCTAAAATTGAATTAACTAGAATTTTTAAGCCTCAGGGGGTTACGTTTGAACTAAAAATAATTTCAGAAAACTTAGACTTCATCGTCTATAAAGGATATATGGAGGGCACTTTAGATTTTTCAGTGTTTAACTAAGTAGGAAAAAACCCAAACTCGAGCGCTTTGAAAAAATAGGGAAGTCAAGGGAGTGTCTTTTCCTTACCAAGCCTGCCTCCCGTAGGCCTACCTACCGTAGGCAGGCAGGGCTTCCCTACTTTGCGCGCTATTTTTTTTCTCTCGCAAAGTCGCCAAGACCTGCTTGCGGTAGGCAGGCGCAAAGAAATTGTGGCCCACTCAGTTTGACTGCTGAAGGGCTATCGGCCTGCCTGCGGAAGGTAGGCCGCGGCGAAAAAACCTTTGCGCCTTTGCGGCTTTGCGCGCTATTCTTTTTTCTTTTTATTCTCGCAAAGCCTGCCTGTAGGCAGGCAGGATACTTTCCTAATGTCGAATACCCAACGCCGATTGAAGAAGGAAGAAGTGAGGAAAACTAGTTTCTAGAGTCATCAGGCCTATCTACCATATCCCCGCTCAACACCGCCGAAAACTTAACTTTCTTCTTTAAAAAATAGCTTTCAAAGTACATGTAAGAAAGGTGGCTGATGCCAGTGGTCAGTAGTAAAATCAATCCCAAGGTCACTGGATAGGAAATCCAAACAGACACATCCTTCAGGGAAAGCAGTGCTGCTACGCCCTTCAAGACCAGTACTACCGCAAACAAATGGTATACATAGAGCCCATAGGAGAGCTTCCCAAAATAATGAAATACCTTATTTTCTAGGGAAAAAAGCGACTTGGGATTTGTAGCAATATTGAGAATCAGCCCACAAACCACCAGAGAGATAAGCTCATCTTGCATCCATGAAAAAGGCCCGTAACTGACCTTATTCGTCAGCATCAACCCAAAGACACCAAACAAGCCAAGCTGCACGCCTCGATGGTAAAGAATTTGGATCAGCGCTTTTTGGTGAAAAACTAGGTAAGCCCCTAGTCCACCAATAATCATGGCCGAGAAGCGGGTGCGGATGACGAGCAATTCAAATTTGCGGTCTACTGCCCCTGAATAAAATTTGAGGGCCAGGTAAGCCGCAAGTAGGAAGAGCATGATCCAAAGTAGCTTCTGCTTGAACTTGACCACATGTGGCCAAAACAGGTAAAACTGTTCTTCCACCGCCACCGACCACAGGACGTTGGCAAAGGGAACCGTAGGCAAATAAACAAAGGCCACATTGGCTGCCAATCCAGTGAATAAGAGAAGCCGTTCCAGCGATTCCCCCATGTCAGAAGCGTAGTTGGGCACCTGAAAGAAATCCAAGTGAGGAATCACAAAAAAGCCAAGCACTAGAATCAGGTAGTACAGCGGCCATATCCGCAACACCCGCCGCAGGTAGAAGTGTTTGATTTGAATGGGCGCTATTTTTTGCTCTTCGAGCAATAAGTAGGTGATCAAAAATCCACTCAGCACAAAGAATATGCTGACCCCAAAGGCACCTAAATACGCACTGTAGCTATTTGCCCAGAGCGTGGGAAAGCCCAAATAACTCTTAAAAAGTTCCGTATGATCGACAATCACCAGGAGCGCCGCAACAAACCGAACCCCATTTAATCCCGGAAACTGTATTTTTTTCATTGCGTTTACCGCTGATTTTTTTCACTACCTTTTTTTGAACCCAATTTCAGAGCACATAAAAACTCACTTTATTCTCTTTTCGCTTCATTAAAACGAATCCTATGTGGTTCAAATACCTCCATCTATGTGCCCTTTTCGCTTCCTTCAAGCGAACCCTATGTGGTTCAAATCCCTTGCTTCAAGCGAACCCTAAGTGGTTCAAACACCCCTGCGCATAAGCCAGTCATTCTGAACTTCATCCCCAAAAGGGAAAGGATGGCTTCCAAAAGCCTTAAATCCGTTTTTCTCGTAAAAGCGGATCGCAC
>JBIIFN010000021.1:0-22812 GCA_044237325.1 Algoriphagus sp. | reverse complement strand
ACAAAAAGCCTCAGTTAAAGAAGCTTTTTGCAGGTAATTAGGCGCTTAGTCTTGGTCTAGTTCTTCCCTATCCTTGAGTTTTTTGTCTTCCACATTTTTATTGAGAAAGTCATTGATTGCCTCGATAGGAAGGTTGGAGGAGATTTCTCCAAAGGAGTTAATCTCCATTTTGAAGCCTTTCAAAGCTTCGTGCACGCGGGGCTCCGCTTCCTTTAGTTTCCTTTTGGTCATGTTATCCGATGAGAGTTAGCGTTTGTAACGCAAAACGGATTCTTTTGGCCACTTCTTTGGGGCCTAAAATCGCAAAAACTTCCATCAAGTCCGGGCCAGCGCCTAGTCCAGTGACAGCGAGACGAACGGCTTGCGTGACCTTACCCAACTTGACACCAAGGCTTTCGGCAGTTTGTTCAAGCAGCGCCTTGGCTGCAGTGCTATCAAAGGGGTCGGTAGCACTTGCGTCTAGCGCCTGAGCATAAGCCTCTAACAATTGCGCTGCTTCGGCATTCCACTTTTTGGCCGCTACCTCCTCATCAAATCTGGCGGGAGCAAAGCTGAGAAACTTACTATCTCTCCAGAGGTCTGACGGGAAGGTGATGCGCTCACGTAGCAGGGCAACGATGGCGGCGGCTTTTTCTTTGGACAGGGAAACGTCTTCCGCTTTAGCATCCTGAATCAGGTAGCTAACGAGGAGCTCTATAGAGCTGCTGCGAAGGTAATGTTCGTTGAACCAGTTGGCTTTGGCGATGTCAAATTTCGTTCCTGACTTGCCGATGCGCTCGATGGAGAAGGCTTCTACGAGTTCCTCCACCGAGAAAATCTCCCGCTCATCTCCTGGGTTCCAGCCAAGGAAGGCGAGGAAGTTGAGGAGGGCTTCGGGCAGGTAGCCTTTTTCTCTGAAGCCGCTGGATTTTTCTGCGGTAAAGGGGTCTACCCAGTTGAGGGGAAACACGGGGAATCCAAGCTTGTCGCCATCGCGTTTGGAGAGCTTGCCATTGCCGTCCGGCTTGAGAAGCAGGGGCAGGTGCGCAAACTGGGGCATCGTATCCTCCCAACCAAAGAAGCGGTACAAAAGCACGTGTAGTGGAGCAGAGGGAAGCCATTCTTCGCCGCGGATCACATGGGTGATGCCCATGAGGTGGTCATCCACAATATTGGCCAGGTGGTAGGTAGGCATGCCGTCCGACTTCATGAGGACCTTATCGTCGAGCGTGCTAGAGTGAACCATCACCCAACCCCGAATCATGTCGTGTAGACGTACCTCCTCTTTGAGGGGCAGTTTGGCACGAATGACGTAGGGATCTCCCGAGGCCAAGCGTTCCTTCACCTCTGCTGGGGAGAGGGTGAGGGAGTTTTTCATTTGGCTGCGGGTGATGCTGTTGTACTGAGGCTGTAGCACGCGGGCGGCAGTGAGGCGTTCGCGCATGGCTTCGAGTTCCTCGGAGGTATCGAAGGCATAGTAGGCATGGCCTTTTTCTACGAGGTCCAGGGCATACTGCATGTAGCTTGCCTTACGCTCCGATTGGCGGTAGGGGGCTACAGATCCTGGATTCCAAGGGCTTTCGTCGGGGGAAATGCCCAACCAGTCTAGGGCTTCTTGAATGTACTCTTCGGCGCCAGGTACGAAGCGCGTTTGGTCGGTATCTTCGATGCGGAGGAGAAACTTCCCTCCCATTTTTTTGGCAAACAGGTAGTTGTATAAGGCGGTGCGTAATCCTCCGATATGGAGTGCGCCCGTGGGGGAAGGGGCAAATCGTACGCGAACTTCTTTGGTCATGGTAGTCGTTGGCTGCTAAAACCCAGAAAGGGCTAGTGTGTTGGTTTCAAAGCGTAAAGATAGGAATTTGTTGCCATTGCGTTGCTTTATTCAGGTGCTCGATGCGCCGCGGCGCATCGAGCAGCAAACAAAAAAAGGCCCCGTATGTACGGGGCCTTTTTGGATGGGCTGGGTAAGACTAGCGTCTCACTCTGATTTTTTCCTTGATACGAGCCGCCTTACCTTGACGTCCTCTCAAGTAAAATAGACGAGCTCTTCTTACTTTACCTTCTCTTATCAGTTCGATCTGCTCGATGGCTGGGGAGATGATAGGGAAGATACGCTCTACACCTATTCCATTAGAAATTTTACGTACAGTGAAAGTCTCACCATTCGTGTTTGGGTTTTTACGTTGGATCACAGTTCCCTGAAACTGCTGGATACGCTCCTTGTTACCCTCTTTGATACGCACGTGTACGTTGATGGTATCACCGGCTTTGAAAGAAGGGAACTTGGCTCTCGCCTCGCTGTATTCCGCTTCTACAATTTTCATTAATTCGCTCATAGCTCTATTTTTTATGCTTTCGCAGTGCACCGCCGCAGCGGTATAAATGAATTACTTTTTCTATACTCTTGTCTCGCCTACTCCCAACCTGAGTCCTTTAGGAGGTCAGGTCTTTTTTCTTGGGTTCGGCGAACCGACGCATCGAATCTCCATTGGCTTATCTTGGCCTCGTGTCCTGAAAGCAGTACCTCGGGAACTTCTCTTCCTTCGTACACTGCCGGCCGGGTATATACCGGCGGGGCAAGGAGGTTGTCCTGAAATGAATCTGTCAAGGCCGAAGTCTCGTCGTTGAGTACGCCTGGAATCAAGCGGATGAGTGCGTCAGCCACTACTGCGGCCGCTAGCTCTCCTCCCGAAAGGACGTAATCTCCGATGCTGATTTCCTTGGTGATAAAAGCATCCCTAACCCGTTGATCGACTCCTTTGTAATGACCACAGAGGATCAGGAGGTTTTTCTTTTGGGAAAGGTCATTGGCCATTGGCTGATCGAAGGTGGCTCCATCGGGCGTCATATAGATAATTTCATCGTACTGACGTTCCTTTTGTAGCGCTTCTATGCAGCGAGCAATGGGCTCGATCATCAAGACCATACCTGCTCCCCCACCAAACGCGTAGTCGTCTACCTGCTTTTGTTTGCCGGTAGCGTAGTCGCGGAGGTTGTGTATCCGTACCGTGGCGATTCCTTTTTCTTCCGCCCTTTTGAGGATAGAATGAGAAAAGGGACCTTCCAATAGTCCGGGCACCACCGTAATGAGGTCGATGTGCATGACTTAATCTTCCAGATAAATTTCAAGTAAGCCGTCGGGCAACTGGCAGAAAACTTTTTTTGCTGCCTTGTCCACCTTGGTAATGATGCCATCCTGTATGGGGATGAGCACCTCTTTCCCTTTGTGGGTTACTCCGAGGAGGTCCTGTGTTTCCAGATCGTAAACGTTCTGCACAGGGCCGATTGGTCCCATCACCTCGTCGATGACATCGAAACCAATCAATTCGTGGAAGTAATACTGTCCCTCTTCCAGCTCGGGTAGTTCGGTTAGGGGAAGGTAAGCTTCCGATCCAACCAGCATTTCTACCTGCTCGATGCTGTCGAGGTCCTCAAACTTGGCCAGTGCTTTTCCTCCGGGCTGGATCACAAAGTGTTCCAAAAAGAAGGGAATTAATCGGCCTTTTTGTTCAAGGAAAAGGTGCTCTAATCCTTCGTAATCATCAGGATAATCTACGTCGAGCACCACATTTACTTCTCCACGAAGTCCATGAACTTTGGCTATCCGGCCTACTAAAAAGCACTGGTCCTTGTTCATGGGAGGGTTATATTATTCTCCAGCAGCGCCACCATCAGCTGCGTCAGCAGCAGGAGCATCAGCGGAGGTAGTATCTTCAGCAGCAGCTTCAACTACAGGAGCTTCTTCAGCAACTGGAGCTTCAACTTCTTCAGCAGCAGCTTCAACTACAGGAGTCTCTTCAGCAACTGGTGCTTCAACTTCTTCTGCAACTTCAACTACAGGAGCTTCAGCAGCGGCAGTTTCTTCTTCTACAGCAGGAGCTTCAACTGCCGGAGCAGCTTCTTCAACTTCTTCTACTACAGGGGCAGCAGCGACAACAGCAGCAGCTTCTCTTGCTTTGATTGCGTCGATACGCGCCTGATTTTTGGCTGTTTCAGCAGCAAGGGCAGACTTACGTGCATCTGCTTTTGCAGTTGCCAATTGATCTTTCTTGCCTTCGATCTTGGTGTCTTTGTCAGCAAGCCAAGCGTTGAATTTAGCGTCAGCTTGATCTTGAGTAATGGCACCTTTCAACACTCCGATTTGGAGGTGTTTCTTCAGCATGACACCGCGGTAGGAAAGCATTGCTTTCACGGTATCGGTAGGCTGAGCTCCATTCAACAACCAGGTAAGAGCGCGCTCATTGTTGATGTTGATGGAAGCGGGGTTCGTGTTCGGATTGTAAGTCCCGAGTTTTTCGATGAAGCGTCCATCACGTGGAGCTCTTGCATCAGCTACAACCACGTCGTAAATGGCTTGTTTCTTGCGACCACGACGTGCTAATCTGATTTTTACGGACATATAGATATGCTGTTAAAGTGAGTGGATGGATCTCGTCCATCCTAATTTTGGACTGCAAAGATACGATAAAGGATTGAAAAGCCACAAGTGCCTGTAAATTTTTGTGTAAAAGTTGAGATTGGGGCTATCTTGCAGCTCTATCAGGCCTTGTAGTTCAACGGATAGAACAAGCGTTTCCTAAACGCTAGATCTAGGTTCGATTCCTAGCTAGGCTACAAAACAAACCCAACCCTCATTTGAAATAAGTTAAATTCTTTTTGGGGTACAGAGGGACACTTTTTTCTCCAAGAGGAGATCTATAAAATGAAAAATGCCTCGCCAAGGTTAATTTTCTGGTTTTCTAAAAATCAGGCAATGTTGCCAGGGTAGGTTGCTGGTGTTTTTTTCAAACGAAAAGCCGGCAGCCTTAAACTCTTTCACCGCCTGTTGCTGGCTCATTTTGTGGATGGCCTTGATGGGCACATTCTGGTCTTCAGACCTGAACTCCACCAAAACCAACTTGCCACCCGGCTTGAGTGCTTCCAACATCGATAGCGCCATCTCGTAAGGAAAAGAAAATTCATGGTACACATCCACCAGCAACATCATGTCCATGCTGTTTGCCGGCAATGAAACTGCCTTTTCTGTTCCCAACACGGGAATAATATTCTTTTTCCCTTCCCGCTTGATTCGATTAGTCAAGTACGCAATCATCTCCCGTTCCACATCCACTGCATACACTTTTCCGTTGCCTACCATGTTGGATAGTAAGGTGCTGTGGTAGCCACTTCCTGCACCAATGTCTGCAATGACCATCCCGGGCTTTAGAGCGAGATTTTTTAATAGTAACGAGGTATTTTCCTCCTGCTCCCTTTCTTGTCGTTCAAGCCAGTCAATTCCAAAGTGGCTCATTACCTGCGCAATTTAGCGCCCCATATACCATTTGTTAATACCATTGGGATCCCCCGATTTCACCGTATAGCGCTCCTGCGCAGCAAGGTTAGCCGTCTGCAGGATTGCAAAAAATACCAGGATAAATCGCAGGGAGTTTTTCATGAGGAATTGGATTTAGGCGAAAACTTTTTAACGTCGCTTTTCTAAGTCACCTAAATTCAGCTTAAAAGCTAATTCAAACTCAAAAGCTGATGAGGCTACAAATTAAACAAAGAAACTGCCATAAATAGGATAAAAACACCGAGCAGGAGAAGTACTTGCAAAAATCCAAGCCAAGAGAAAAGTAGCAGCGTCTTGCCCCAGCTCTTTCCAAAAAATCGCTTGAAGCTAATCAGGTAATATCCACTCCAAACGAGTGTAAGCAATTGAGCTAAGGTCTCCAGCCACCCTTGCTCTGTACTGAGTGCCACATAGTCTAACCCATATTGGATAAATAGAAAGAAAAACTGGCTAGTAGATTCGTATAAAATAAAAACGAGGTGATCGATGTACCAAAAGTGCTTTCTCCTGAAAAAAACTAATTTGGAAATTAGGGCCAATAAGGGCAGGGTAATTAGCAAGAGCTGTGGCAATCGTTTGAGCACTTCCTTACCTAATGCACTCGTAAAGCTGGTAGTGTCCCCATATTTTTCCTTCAACTCATACACCTTCTCTAAAAATCGGAGCTCGAGCGCTGAAGCTCGCTGTTCTGGGGAAAGGGTTGCCTGATTTGCTTGAAATGCTTGAAAATTTTCAAAATCAGTTTGAATTAGTGTTCCATCGTCGCTGCTATCTGCTGCTGCCAACCCTTCATTTAGCCCGTCAAAAAATCCGTGTGCTACTTCTTCAGAAGAAGATTGCTGCACCTGGGATGCAAGCGGAAAGGTGGAAGAAGGATCTTGGGAAGGCAAGGGCAAAAAATTGATCACTAAGAAATAAAAGGCAGAAGTAAATAGGTAAAATCGAACTGGGTTGACATAGGCCGTACGCTTTCCTTCCATGTAGGCTAGCGTAATCGCTCCAGGTTGGGAAAGCATGAGTCGAATGGAACGAAGAAATCGTCCATCGTAATTAAAAAATTCACCAAAAAACACGAGCAAAAGTTGTCCTATTGTCTGTTTCAAAGGTAGATTTTGCTGCCCACAATGGTGACAAAAGCTCCCTAACAAAGGCTCCTCGCAGTTGAGACAAGTAGGACTGGGTTGCTGGTTCATCAGCTCAAAAATATAAAAATTGAAAAGAATTCAATAAATCTTTAGGAGTAGTTTCCGGCATTGTTGCCTCCAAAAATTTGCACAGCTGACACGTTTGCCTCGGCTGCAAGACCCCATTTAGCTAAACCAGGAATGGATGGATTAATTACACAAAACAGTATATTTAAAAATATTCTGCATCCAAGAATCCCTAACTATTACCCCCTATGAAAACCTACCCAAGCATTTTCAATGATGTGATTGGCCCGGTCATGCGAGGCCCTTCGAGTTCGCATTGTGCTGCATCGATTCGAATTGGACGGATGTGCCGCGACTTGATGGATGGGGATATCCAAGAGGTGTATGTGGAATTTGACCCCAACGGCTCACTTGCCACTACGCACAAAGGGCAAGGCTCGGACATGGGCTTGTTTGGGGGATTTTTGGGTTGGGAAGCCTACGAAGAGCGCCTCCCAGATTACCTGCGAGCCATTGAAGAAGCAGGCATCCAAATTAAAATCGATATCCATCCCATCGGGGCGACCCACCCGAATACCTACAAGCTTACGCTCTCCAATAAAAAAGAGTCCCGTGAAGTAACCGCCATTTCTACCGGCGGGGGCATGATTGAAATCATTGAAATCGATGGCGCCCTAGTATCTATGGCGGGGGATTTTTACCAGACGCTTGTTTATGTAAAGACGGCAGGCGACCTCCCAGAATTTATTGAAAAATCCATGCCCTGCGATGAGGTCGCGGTGCGCCAAGGAAAATCCACTTTTATCGAAATCAAGGCCAATGCCTTTTTGAAAGACGAAATCTGCCAAGAACTTCTCCAAATGGAGGAGGTGCTGTTCATAAAAAAGATCAAGCCAGTGCTTCCAGTCATGTCGCGAAAAGGCCTAGAAGTGCCCTTCATTACCTGCGAGGAAATGCTAGCATTCAACCAGAACAAAAACCACGCCCTCTGGGAGCTCGCAGTAGACTATGAAAGCATGCGCGGGAATATTTCGAGAGCGGAGGTTTTTGAAAAGATGCGGAGCATTGTGCAGATTATGCAAAACTCCATCGATCTTGGATTGAAGGGAACGAAGTACGCGGACCGGATTTTAGGCCCCCAATCCCTTGGATTTCAAAAGCAGCTAGAGGACAAAAAGCTGGTGGAAGGTGATATTCTAAACCAAGTGATCCTCTACACCTCTGCGATGATGGAGGTCAAAAGTTCGATGGGCGTCGTGGTAGCAGCCCCAACCGCTGGTTCCTGTGGTGCCCTCCCCGGCGCTCTCATTGGCATCAGTAGGGGGCTTTCCTTGCATGAAGATGAAACGGTGAAAGCGATGCTTGCAGCCGGCATCATCGGGGTATTCATTGCTGCCCATGCCACCTTCGCTGCCGAAGTAGGAGGCTGCATGGCCGAATGCGGTTCGGGCTCAGGCATGGCAGCAGCCGGTATTGTGGAATTGAAAAAGGGGACCCTAGATCAATCCCTAGGAGCAGCCTCCATGGCCTTGCAGTCTTCCTTGGGCATGATTTGTGACATGATTGCCGATCGCGTGGAAGCTCCCTGTCTCAATCGGAATGTAATGGCAGCCACCAATGCGATCTCCTGTGCCAACATGGCCTTGTCGGACTACAACCACCTGATCCCATTGGATGAAGTGGTGGAAACGATGAAAAAGGTAGGAGACGCCATCCCAAATACCCTGCGCTGTACCGGGCTGGGGGGCTTGGCAATTACCAAAACCGCGAAGAAGATTGAGGCGATGTTGAATCAACAGGAACAAGAAGCCGCTAAGACCTTTTTTAAGGTTTGTTAATCCCCTCTTTACACTGACTCATCCGCTACTAATTCCCTTTCTTCTATGCTGATTTTTATTTGGGTTTCCTTAATTGCCTTGGCTGTTTGGTTCAGTATTGTGTTTGTAAAAGATCTCCTGGCAAACCGCGCCAAATTTGAAAATTCAAGTTGGCTCAAAACTTCGGTGATTGGCTTTGTCGTGAATTTCTTTGACGTGCTGGGCATTGGGGCCTTTGCTCCGCAAACTGCCTTATTGAAATTTACCCGGCAAACGGAAGACAAGCTGATTCCCGGTACGATGAATGTCGCGAATACCATCCCAGTTTTGCTGCAGGCATTTATTTTTATCACCATCATCGAAGTCGATCCGCTCACCTTGATATCGATGCTGGTTTCCGCAGCTGTTGGAGCGGTGATTGGCGCTGGGATTGTGTCGAAACTTTCGGAACGGAAAATTAGGCTCACGATGGGAATTGCCTTGGTGATCACGGCAGGATTTATGCTGGCCCGAATGATGAACTGGATCGAAGGAGGCGGTGATGCAATCGGCTTGACGGGTTACAAACTAGTCTTTGCTGTGGTGGTCAATTTCTTTTTGGGCGCCATCATGACGGCAGGTGTAGGCTTGTACGCCCCGTGTATGGCCTTGATTTTTGCCTTAGGGATGTCACCGACGGTTGCTTTTCCCATCATGATGGGCTCCTGTGCTTTTCTGATGCCACCGGCTTCCGTGAAGTTTATTAAGACAGGTTCCTACAACAGAAAGGCCGCCCTAGCCATGGCGATTCCTGGTTCCATTGCAGTGCTGATCGCGGCCTTTATCGTAAAGACCCTGCCCTTACAAACCCTGCAATGGGTCGTGCTTGGCGTCATTTTGTATACCTCAGCCACCATGCTGGTGGCAGCATTAAGAAAAAAGGAAGTCTAGTTCTCGATGTAGGGAGAGATCGCATCCACCACCTTAAATATTTGATTCATGCTTCCATCCGCAGTAGATAGTACGAGCGTATAAGTGCCGGAATCAATAAATTTATCGTAGTGTACAAAATACGGAGAATCACTCTCCTGCTTGGTTAGGATCAAATCCCAGCGGAATTGGTTGAACCCTGCTGAAGCGTCAAGTACCGTACTCCACACTTCGTTAGATGCACTATCACGAACCGAAAGGGTCACCTCCTTCGCCTCCTTCAACCAGAAGGTAAAGGCTACTTTCTCAAGGGTACGATAATCCACATTCCCATGCGAGGAATTGAACCAAGGTCTGCTTACCTGCTCAATTTCGGCCAAGTACTCTTTGTCGTTTGGTAATTTTTGGGTTAAGTGCTTTTGGAGAAGCTTCAGACTGGTTTTGTAGATTCCCCTCCCATGGGTAGCCACGATCAGATCCTGCATTCCTTCGTGGATCTCGAGATCGGCTACTGCTGCGGCAGGCATATTTACCCCTAGGTAGTCCCAACTCGCTCCTCGATCGAGGGAAACAAATACCCCCCGCATCGTACCCGCATACAGCAAGTTTTCATTTGTAGGATCTTCCTTGATCACATTCACCGGCTCATCTGGTAGGCCAGCGGCAATGCTTTTCCAATTTTTCCCATAATCCTCCGAAACATAGACATAGCTATGCAGATCATCGTAATTGATGCCCGTCATGGCCATGTACACCCGTTCGATCTTGTGATTGGAGGGTGAAATACTTCGGATGTAGTTCGAGGCGATGCCTGGAGAATGCTCTTCCCAAGTGGCCCCATCATTTTTTGAAACCCAAAAAGCCCCATGATCGGTCCCCACATACAGCAGCCCCTTGGCCATTGGAGATTCTACAACCGTTCCTGCAGCCACAGATTTCTTTTCGGTCACCGAAGAAAGGGCCAGATTGGGACTTATTGCCTGCCAGGTATCCCCCCGGTCTGTGCTTTTCATCAAGTAATTTCCTCCCTGATACAGGGTTTTGTGATCGTATGCTGACAAAAAGTAGGGGGTCATGTAATTGAACACCAGCGTATCCTTGCTCTCCTTGGGGAGACTGGGTTTAACGGAGACCGCTACATCGGTGGACTTATCCAGTCGCATCACATCCCCATGCTGTCGGCTATAGTAGAGGATGTGCTTATCCACGGGATCAATGGCTGTGACGCAGCCATCGCCCCCATCCCAGGCATCAATCCAAACATACTTCCAGGGATCTGGAAAGCGGGTATTTAGCTCTTTGGGCGGGCCTGATACGGTCGCGTCATCTTGTGTACCCCCATAAATCGTGTAGTCGGCCTGGTCAATGCTGATGTCGTAAAACTCACCCGTTGGCATGGAATTGTAATGCATCCAGGTTACCCCCTTGTCGTAACTCACGTAAAATCCACCGTCATTCCCAAGCGCCAGGTGATTGGGATTGTTGGGGTTAATCCATAATTCCGTTTGATCTAGATGGAGTCCTTGCGCCAAGCTTGGGTTGATGCGAGTCACTTCCCCACCGATAAACTTAAAGGTCTTACCTCCATCTAGGCTATGCGCAAGGCGGATGCCCAAACCAAATACTTCTTCGTCATTTTTGGGATTCACATACACATCCGTGAAGTACCAGCCGATGGTGGTAAATAAGGGAAAGGAACCGGAATGGGTTTTGGCCCAACTCAGTCCTCCATCGATCGTTTTGTAGAGTTCAGCCGACTGCCCTTGTGGGTAATTTAGATTGTCTACCAAGGCATAGGCCTTTTTCGGATTCGTAGCGGAGACCGTCAAGCCAATTCTGCCTACTTTGGGGCCAGCAGGCAAGCCTTGGGTACTTTTAATCCAGGTGCTACCCCCATCCACGCTTTTGTAGATGCCACTATTTTGTCCAGAGATGCCAGGGTTCATTTCCCAAAGGGAAGCAAACATGATTTGAGGATTGCTGGGCGAAATGACGATTTCATTGGCCCCGGTATTCTCATCGATATGGAGTACCTGTTCCCAGGTTTTTCCCCCATTCGTTGTGCGGTACAGGCCCCGGTTTGTATTTTTCGACCAGAGGTGGCCGAGGACGCAAGCAAATGCGATATCTGGATTGGTCGGGTGAATTTCAACTTCTGCAATGGACCAAGAATCTTCCAAGCCGATGGATTTCCAGGTAGCTCCTGCATCGTCCGAGCGGAACATCCCTGTGCCTGGAAGGGTGAAGTTTCGTGGCTTTTTTAGGTTTTCCCCTGTTCCCAGGTAAATGATATTCGGGTTGGAGGGTGCCAATTCCACATCCCCAATTCCTATGGAAGACTGTTCTTCAAAGATGGATTTCCAGGTGATGCCATTGTTGGTGGTCTTCCACAATCCCCCCGAACCAAAGCCAACGTACATGGTGCTTGGATTTTGAGCGTCTACCTGCACCACATCAGCGCGCGCAGAGTTCGCTGTGGGGCCGAGAGCGATCCAATCCAACTTGTAGGGAGTCTCTGCCTTCATCTTCCGATAGGTTTGAAAGGAAGCCTGCAGTGGAGAAGCCGGCTGCTGGGAGAAGGCAGGGATGCTGAAAAGTAGCAGTAAGAAGGCCTTTATTCCTTTGCGAAAATAGTGCCCGCAAGAATTGGTAGGGAGTGTTAGCGCTTTGAATGGAGAGGTCATCATTCTTTTTTTAGGAAAGCGGACCGAGTTTTTAGCCGATCCTGTTTGTCTAGTTTGAAAATACGAGTTTCTCCCTAGTTTTCCTCTGGAATCATTAACAATGCATGGTGATGACCAAATTACAGGGCTTTTTTGGCCTTGTAGTTCCTCCGTAAATCAGATTGATAAACAAAAAAAATGCTTCAGGATTTCTGAAGCATTTTTAATAATTCGGAATTTTTCTAAATACCTTTCATTCTTCTATTCAGCTCCCACCGAACTCGGGCGGCCAAACCTTCATGAAAAGGGAAATAATTTATAAAGTAGTATTTTTTAAAAATGGGTCTTAACAGCTCTTCATCATCTTTACTCGGATCCTTTTTGACAATAAATTCCCTAAAATTCGCCTGCTCCTCTATAAAGTAATCTACATACTTCGAATAATTATTTGCTACATATAAGTTTCTAAAATAGATGGCTCCATTTTGTAAATCAAGGTTCGTACTATCATTCATTTTTTCAATTGAATAGGCAAAATTATTCTCTTGAAGCCAATTAAAATCTCTTATCACCCTACTTTTATACGTCGTGTCCTTAATATCTAACGTATTAATTTTCGAAGCTATTTTTGAAAGATCTAGCAAGAAGTAATTGGTGTAAGTCACATCATCCCAATTTTCCAGATCTTCACTACTTAAGGAATCATCTTCAATTACATGTTGCCTTGCAAGAACCCTAGCAGCGGGAGAAACTAATTTTGACACCCCAGTAGCAATTTCATCGCCATTTTTTGATAATATCTTTGAGCATCCCTTTGCTAGGCCGCCAACAAAAAGAAGAATAAAGAAAAGAGTTTTCATGATTAGAAGAAATTAGATTTACTAAACTAAAAAGCAGGAATGAAAAACAAAAACTTAAGATTTTCGCCTGTCCGCTAAGTGAAATCTTGGCGAGCAATTATTCTACCGCTCTTAACTTTCGATAATTTTAGTTTGTCGGTTTCAAATTAACATTTTTTCCAAATGAAAATGAATCCGAAAAACGCCCGCTTATTCAACGCCTCACTGGCAATTAGCCCCATCGGCAAAATGAACTTTTGTAATAGTTATTTCAACTTTAGAAGCACCTTTAACCCTAGGAGCACGGGTAATCAATTTGGTAAAGCCAGAGGATATTGGATCAATTATATTTGTTGAATTAAATGATTCGTCGTCTTTTTTAATTATTTCATTCGCATTATTTAAATAGTTCACTGTCCACCAGATCCCATCCACGACTTTATTTGAGTTATTCTTAAACTCTACGGTGTAGCCCACCAAATAACCAAAGCTAACTACCTTGGAGATGTCAAGAACCTCTACCTTACACTTTTCATTTTTTACAGCATAAACATCAGGGCTGATTCCATTCGCTTCCGGTTTGGGATTGGAAAAACAATTTAAGCTTAGACCAAATAGGACTGCCGAAACAATTAAATTTTTCATAAGATAGATTTTTCGTTTTTTGAATTGTTTATGTTTTACGGCTTGAGTAAAAAGAGGTTTTAAAAAGACATTAATTATACGTCTGGATATTTAGTAACTGTAAATAATGTATAGGGTACAAAATCCGAATTATTGTCTTCAGAACCAGGTGAGGCTGGACTTGATGAAGTAACTGGAAAAAAACCTGATTTGAATCGGGCCCTTTCTACTAGCTCAGTTTGAACCGGATGGGTAATCTCATTCGTGTACGAACTGCCTTACCTTTTTGCATACCGGGACTCCACTTAGGAGCTCTTCTAACAATTTTTATCGCTTCTTCGTCGCAACCTCCTCCGATACCTCTTAAGACTTCTACATCTTGAATAGATCCATCGGTATTGATAACAAACACTATTATTACCGTTCCTTCAATTCCCATCCTTCTTGCTTGGGTTGGATATTTCAGGTTTTCGGAAAGATAATTATTCCAACCAGACATGCCCCCAGGCGGGTTCGGCTGTGTTTCTACTACATCAAAAATTTTATCGGCTTTTTCTTCCTCAACATTAATCTCCTCCTTCGGTAGTACTATTGAAGGAGCTGCTTGTAAGGCCGGTTCTTCAGGCTTGGGCAGAGTGTCTTTTGTACTTGGTGCTTGAACGGGCAATTTTTTATTTTTAGTCTTTCCCTCTTTTGAAGCAGGAGCGACCGTTTCTGGTTTATCCCAGTCAATTTCAACATTTACCTCTTTCGATGGTTCATCGGAATCTGTAGGTAGATTTAGTAAAATAAGGACCCCCAGAGTCAACACAAAAGCGATGAGGTAAAGCCGCTCTCTGCTTAGATTAAAGTCCCCACTTGCTGGCGGGCTAGGGATGGGGGTTGATTTAACACCCACAGAGGCATCTGTTTTCTCCAACTCATCAAAATAAGTTACTTTATTCCCTGGTTGAGGATCAATTCCATAGTCATTATTCCCTTTATCGCCAGGTAAACTGCTTAGGTAAAGATTATAGAACGGCGTAAGAAAAATCCATCCAGAGCGATTGATATCATGCATCCTTTTTGCCCCTTGAACGAATAGAAACGCTATCAATCCCAGAGGGAGAAAGAAGGAGTGAAGTGTTTCAAAAAATAGATAAAATCGTACGCCAAAAACTAAATATAAGCCGATCTCGAGGGCAAAATAACTACACAAATAAATCAGTACGACTAAGGCTACTCTTTTGAAAAAGGCGCTTCTACTGATCCTCCCTTTGGTATTGAAAAATCCGGTTTCCTCATTTCCAGATTTTGGTCCTTTGTTGTCGAAGAGAGTTGATGGGCTCATTTAATTGAAATCCTTTCTGTCCAAAATCAGACAATCCACATTTTTTTTACTCCTAGAAAATTCATTCCTGAAAAAACTGCCTTTAATAACAAAATTGGGTTAACTCAACCTGAAACCTTTACAAGATAGCTGATAAATTCTCTATCAAACTCACTTTCAAACCTAGAACAAAAGTTCTTGTCTTTAAGTTTTTTTTCTTCAGATAAGCCAGTATTCAAAATAGTGCTATCTACACTCAATCTTTTATGCAACGAACAGAAAATCCATTTGCTCTTTCCCAAGCTGAAGTAATACCAGCGCTTGAGGAATTGAAAATTAACGGGATTGAATAATTTCCACTTACTTGACTAGTCCAATAAAACGCGAAAGAAGTTGGCCCTAACGTTCCATCGTCATACCAGCGGAATCCTGAACTGGGTAATTTTAATGGGGAAGCAAATGCCCCAGAACTGTTTTTATTAGTCCAACTTTGCAACTCTGCATTCAACTCACTTTGAGTAGGCAACCGGTACCCAGTTGGGCAAGGATTATTCGTGCCAGAAACACCTTGCCACAAGGTTGAATTTTGAGGACTCCGCCAATCAGATAGACCATTAGGAGCTACGATAAAGTTGGAATTTGAGGGTGTATCTGACGAACTAAGAGCCAAGCTTATTGATGAATTTTTACATTGATGGCCATCTGCTCTTCTACCCCACTGGTACAAATCCCCAAAAGATCCTGTATCGGTCGAACTTGTTGCTACTTTTGACGCACCTAGATTTCTATCCATCCAAGTCCGGCCTGTAGAAGGGCTGGATACTGGCACAATTGCAGTTTGTATCCCTCCGCAGAAAACCGTGTTGTTTGGAAAACTTGAAGTCGCAGAAGGCTCAACCGTCCTTGTAAGAGTACAAGTACGACCTCCAATGTTTAGTGCAAAACTAGCCGTGCCGCTTGCCAAAGGAGTTCCATTAATGGTATAGGTCAACGAGCCAGTACTACCCGAAAAGGATCCAGCTGACAAGGTGGCGACCAAACCTTGTACGCCAGTGGAGTTCACCGATTGACCTGAATGGGTCCCCCCATTTCCTCCACTGTAGGGTACAGAGAAACTTACACCTGCGGCCGCTGTTCCCTGCGTTAAGGCACCAGTAATTGTTGCTGAACTACAAGCCAAATTACTAATAATTCCAGCCACAACAAGTTGATTGACGACTCTTGTAAGTGTACAGGTCTGCCCTCCTATGTTTAGTGCAAAACTGGCCGTGCCGCTTCCCACTGGGGTTCCAGAAATGCTGTATTCAAGCGTACCATTACCAGTGGCAAAGGCCCCCGAATTTATAGTAAGGGTCAATCCACTTACTCCACTAGAACTTACATCTTGCCCTTGATGGATACCACCATTTCCTCCAGTATAAGGAATTGCGCCAGCTACCCCAGTAGCGGCTTGGTTGGCATACAATACCCCTGAAGCAGAGGCCGACCCACAATTAAGATTGGAAATGCTACCCGTCAATGTCGTTACCACCCTGGTTAAACTACAGGTCTGGCCACCTAGAGAAAGCTCAAAAGTTGCAACACCAGCAGCATTTGGCGTACCAGTAATTGAATAAGTTATGGCTCCACTACCCACGGCAAAGTTTCCAGGAGTGAGCGTAGCAATCAATCCGCTAACCCCAGTAGAAGCTATGGTTTGAGCGCCATAAGGCCCCCCATTTCCTCCAGAATAAACAAAGATGCTACTGACTCCCGTTGCTGCGGTTTGCTGAGTTAGGGTGCCTATATTTGATACTGAACTACAGTTCAAGGCACTGATGCTTCCTGCGGGTTGATTGACGACTCTTGTAAGTGTACAGGTCTGCCCTCCTATGTTTAGTGCAAAACTAGCAGTGCCGCTTCCCACTGGGGTGCCAGAAATGCCGTATTCAAGCGTGCCATTACCAGTGGCAAAGGTGCCCGGATTTAGACTTAGTGTCAATCCACTTACTCCACTAGAACTTATACTTTGCCCTTGATGAACCCCACCATTTCCACCAGAATATGGAATTGCGCCAGCTACCCCAGTAGCAGCTTGGTTGGCATTCAATACCCCTGAAGCAGAGGCCAACCCACAATTAAGATTGGAAATGGTACCCGTCAATGTCGTTACTACCCTGGTTAAACTACAGGTCTGGCCTCCAATAGAAAGCGCAAAAGTAGCATTACCTGTTGTAGAAGGCGTTCCCGTAATCGTATACGTCAAGGTGCCGTTGCCACTTACAAAATTTCCCGGAGCAAGGGTTGCCGTTAGGCCAGTCACTCCAGCCGAGTTGATACTCTGACCAAGGTATGCACTTCCATTACCTCCAGTGTATGGTACTACAGAACTAACATTCACTGCAGCTGCACCTGAAAAAAGAGATCCATTAGTTGCAGCTCCGCCACAATTCAATCCTGCTATTGTCCCCAAAGGGTTCACCACGCGAGAGAAGGTACACGTTTGACCCCCGATAGAAATGGCAAAACTTGCTGTGCCTACCCCTGAAGGGGTACCCGCAATGGTAAATGTTAAGTTACCCGATCCAGGTGAAAAATTGCCGGGTAATAAGGTTGCCGTCAGCCCTGTGACACCAGTAGAAGTGACCGATTGGCCCACATAACTCCCACCCGCAACAGTAGTATAGGGAATAGCACTGCTCACACCATTTGCAGGTAGCGTAGCCACCAAATTTCCACTATTCAAGGCAGAAGCACAGGCCAAGTTTGAAATTTGTTGTTGGACAAACTTGACTCTCACAGTTTTTGGGTTGTCTATCGTAATGTTTTGAGGAACATTTTTACCCGACAAGTCCCCTGACCAACTATCGAATAACCAACCCTGCTTGGGAATTGGTGTCAATTCCACGATGGTGCTATGGGGATACTCTCTATTGGAGGGGCTGAACACGACTTTTTCTCCTACAGTCCCCTCACCCTCAATAGTTAACGTAAGCGGGTAATTTCGCCTAATGAATACCGCAACCACTGACTTATTCTTGTTCATGACCACACTGAGTGGATTCGCTGTTCCAGTCGCATCACCTTCCCAATTTTTAAATACCCAGTGTTGGCTAGCCTCTGGAATAAGGGTTACCACCTGGTCAGTTTTAAAGCTAGTGCCCCCAGGAGAAACATTGACTTTTCCGGCAGTAGCTGGGAGTACAGTAATGGAGAGGGTCTTAGGAACCTGGGGATCAAAAGGATTGGTAAACTCCCGCTCTTGGCAGGAATTAAAGAGAAAAAATGTTAACGCCACAAAAAATGGCGTAATCCTAAAAGATAAAAAACGAGTTTCCTTAACTGTCATGTTCAAAATATAAAATACAAAAAACGAAGTGATTCCATTTCTTTATATGGAGATTGATTTCAATAATGGACATCAATCCGGATATTCCAGCAAACATAGTAACATATAGTTGGCTAATTCAACCTGCTCTTTTGAAATTATTATTTACCGCTTTATTTATCGGTTATTTATCAATTTTTAATGCAACGAACTGAAAATCCAAACGCTCTATAAGAATTATAAAATTCGACTAGAGAATTGTCAAAAGATAAAACTTCAGATTCAGTGCCATTTATATTACTCGTCCAATAAATGCCAGAACCTACTGATGTAGTACTTATCACTCCACTATAATTACTTCTGAATGATGCGCCTGGTAACCTTAAGGCTGAAGAAATTGCCCCAATACTACTTTTATTTTCCCAGCCCTGAACTTCTGCATTCAATTCACTTATAGTAGGTAAACGATAACCGAAAGGGCAAGGATTATTCGTGCCTGAAACACCTTGCCACAAATTTGAATTTTGAGGGCTTCTCCAATCAAATGGTATGTTTGGAGCAATAATAAAGTCTGAATGGGTAGGCGTGCTGCTCGAACTAAGCGAAGTAGTAATGGAAGAATTTCTACATTGGTGTCCATCCGCTTTTCTACCCCACTGGTACAAATCACCAAAAGATCCTGTATCGGTCGAACTTGTTGCCACTTTTGAGGCACCTAAATTTCTATCCATCCAAGTCCGGCCAGTACCAGGGCTTGTCACTGGAACAATCGCTGTATGTATCCCTCCGCAAAAAACTGTGTTGTCTGGATAACTTGAAGTTAAAGACGGCTCTATGGTTGTTGTAAGGGTACAAGTACGTCCTCCAATGTTTAGTGCAAAACTAGCCGTACCAAAATCCGAAGGAGTTCCAGTAATCGTGTAAATCAAAGAGCCGTTCCCATTGGCAAAAATTCCTGAAGCAAGAGTAGCCGTCAGGCCCTGAACTCCAGAAGAACCTACCGATTGCCCTAAATGGCTACCTCCATTTCCCCCAGTATAAGGAACCGAGCTACTTACACTTACTGCCGATACTCCCTGGGTTAGGGTGCCTGTATTAGTTGCTGAACTACAGTTCAAGGCACTAATCGTGCCAACAAGTTGATTGACGACTCTTGTAAGTGTACAGGCCTGTCCCCTAATGTTTAGTGCAAAACTTGCCGTGCCGCTTCCCACTGGGGTTCCAGAAATGATGTATTCAAGCGTACCATTACCCACAGCAAAGGTGCCTGGATTTATCCTAAGGGTCAATCCACTTACTCCACTAGAACTTACACTTTGCCCTTGATGAACCCCGCCATTTCCACCAGTATATGGAATTGCGCCAGCTACCCCAGTAGCAGCTTGGTTGGCATTCAATACCCCTGAAGTAGAGGCCAACCCACAATTAAGGCTGGAAATACTGCCCGACAATGAAAAAACCCTCAAGGATAAACTACAGGTCTGACCTCCAATAGAAAGCGCAAAAGTAGCATTCCCTAGGGCAGAAGGCGTTCCCGTAATCGTATACGTCAAGGTGCCGTTGCCACTTGCAAAATTTCCTGGCACAAGGGTTGCCGTTAGGCCAGTTACTCCAGTTGATGTCACAATCTGCCCTAAATGCGCACTACCGTTACCCCCCGAATATGGAACAACACTACTTACGTTTGATGCGTTAACGCCCACATATAGATCGTAATTATCTCCAGCTCCCCCGCAATTTAGACCCGCTATAGTCCCTAGGGGATTTACCACGCGAGAGAAGGTACACGTTTGATCCCCGATAGAAATGGCAAAACTAGCTGTGCCCACCCCTGAAGGGGTACCCGCAATGGTAAATGTTAAGTTCCCCGATCCAGGTGAAAAATTGCCGGGTAATAAGGTTGCCGTCAGCCCTGTGACACCAGTAGAAGTGACCGATTGGCCCACATAACTCCCACCCGCAACAGTAGTATAGGGAATAGCACTGCTCACACCATTTGCAGGTAGCGTAGCCACCAAATTTCCACTATTCAAGGCAGACGCACAGGCCAAGTTTGCTATTTGTTGTTGTACAAACTTGACTCTCACAGTTTTTGGGTTGTCTATCGTAATGTTTTGAGGGACATTTTTACCCGACAAGTCCCCTGACCAACTATCGAATAACCAACCCTGCTTGGGAATTGGCGTCAATTCCACGATGGTGCTGTGGGGATACTCTCTATTGGAGGGGCTAAACACGACTTTTTCTCCAACTGTCCCCTCACCCTCAATAGTTAACGTAAGGGGATAATTTCGCCTAATGAATACCGCAACCACTGACTTATTCTTGTTCATGACCACACTAAGTGGATTCGCTGTTCCAATCGCATCACCCTCCCAATTTTTAAATACCCAATGCTGACTAGGCTCTGGTATAAGTGTCACCACCTGGTCAGTTTTAAAGCTAGTGCCCGCAGGAGAAACATTGACTTTTCCGGCAGTAGCTGGGAGTACAGTAATGGAGAGGGTCTTAGGAACCTGGGGATCAAAGGGATTGGTAAACTCCCGCTCTTGGCAGGAATTAAAGAGGAAAAGTGCTAGCCCTACAAAAAATAGCGTAGCCCTAGAAGAGAAAACAGAAATTTGCTTTGCTGTCATGTCCAAAACATTCAATTCAAAAAACAAATCAGTCCTACTCGTTGAGGTGAATTTGTTAACCAGTAAAAACCATCAATCCATCTTCTATACGAAAACGGGCCATAAAAAAATGCCAGTCTCTTGCTTCTGAATAAATACTCCTTGGATAGTTTGCCTGCTATCTGTCCTCAATTTCTAATACAACGAACGGATGAACCATCTGCTCTATCTGTTTTATAAAAATTAGTAGCCGCAGAATTGTCATAAACATCTAAAGAAATCGAACCGTTACCCTCCACAGTACTAGTCCAATAGCTCCCAATAGCTGACCATAAAAATCCATCCGAAGCAAGTCGAGTTCCTGCAGTAGTTAACTTTAAAGGAGAAGAAAATGCGCCTGAAGAATTTTTAGCTGCCCCCCAGCTTTGAGCCTCAGCATTCAACTCAGAAGCGGTAGGTAGCCGGTATCCAGACGGACAAGGATTGTTTGTTCCTGAGGCACCTTGCCATAAGCTTGAATTTTGAGGATTTCGCCAATCACCAGTCACATTTGAACCACGAATAAAGTTGGAATTATTGGGTGTGTCTGAACTGCTTAGTACTGTAGAAGTTGCAGAATTCCTGCATTGATGTCCATCCGCTCTTCTACCCCATTGGTACAAATCTCCATAGGCTTGGGAATCATTTGATTGTGTAGCAACCCTAGATGCACCTAGGTTTCTATCCATCCAAGTCCGGCCTGTAGCAGGGTTGATCACTGGAACAATTGCTGCTTGTACCCCTCCGCAAAAAACCGTGTTGGCTGGATAACCTGAAGTTGCAGATGGCTCGACCGTCCTTGTAAGAGTACAAGTACGTCCTCCAATGTTTAGCGCAAAACTAGCCGTACCGCTACCCGAAGGAGTTCCGGTAATGGTATAAGTCAACGAGCCAGTACTACCCGTAAAAGATCCAGCTGACAAGGTGGCCGTCAAACCTACTATGCCAGTCGAACCTACCGATTGACCTGAATGGCTTCCTCCATTACCTCCACTATATGGAACGGAGAAACTTGCTCCCGAGGCTGCTGTTCCCTGAGTTAGGGTACCCGTATTTGTTGCTGAACTGCAGGCCAAATTACTGATAGTGCCCGAATTTTGAATGACCGCTCTAGTAAGTGTACAGGTACGTCCTCCAACATTAAGTGCAAAACTTGCCGTCCCATTTCCAGAGGGAGTTCCTGTAATCGTAAATTCAAGCGTACCATTTCCATTCCCAAAGGTGCCCCCTGAAAGGGAAGCTGTCAAGCCAGTTACTCCGGTAGAGCCTACGACTTGACCCGCATAAACCCCTCCATTTCCTCCAGAGTAAGAGACAGAACTTCCAACGCCAGAAGCTGATACCCCTGCGACCAAAGTCCCTGAATTTACAGCTGAACTACAGTTCAAGGCACTGATGCTTCCTGCAATTTGATTCACAACTCGAGTTAGCGTGCAGGCTCGTCCACCAATAGTTAACGCAAAACTTACATTACCGGTCCCAAATGGAGTACCCGAAATGCTGTATTCAAGGGTGCCATTGCCATTGGCAAAGCTGCCCGGATTTATGGTAAGAGTCAACCCACTTACTCCAGAACCAGTTACACTTAATCCTGAATGTATCCCCCCGTTGCCCCCAGCATAGGGTATACTTCCAGATACTCCAGAAGCAGGTTGGTTGGCATTCAGTACACCAGTTGAAGAAGCTGCTCCACAATTGAGTTCGGTAATGCTACCCGTCAATGTCGTTACTACCCTAGTTAAACTACAGGTCTGGCCTCCAATAGAAAGGGCAAAAGTAGCATTACCTGTTGTAGATGGAGTTCCCGTAATCGTATACGTCAAGGTGCCGTTGCCACTCACAAAATTTCCCGGAGCAAGGGTTGCCGTTAGGCCAGTTACTCCAGCCGAGTTGATACTCTGACCAAGGTATGCACTTCCATTACCTCCAGTGTAGGGTACTACAGAATTAACATTTGATGCAGCTGCACCTGAAATAAGTGCTCCATTATTTGTAGCTCCCCCGCAATTTAGGCCTGCTATTGTCCCCAAAGGGTTCACCACGCGAGTGAAGGTACACGTTTGACCCCCGATAGAAATAGCAAAACTTGCCGTGCCTACCCCTGAAGGGGTACCAGCAATGGTAAATGTTAAGTTCCCCGATCCAGGTGAAAAATTGCCGGGTAATAAGGTTGCCGTCAGCCCTGTGACACCAGTAGAAGTGACCGATTGGCCCACATAACTCCC
>JBIIFN010000124.1:0-6831 GCA_044237325.1 Algoriphagus sp. | reverse complement strand
TTCCTTTTACCGGGACCGCTACTCCGCTAAAACCCTCGCCTCCCGCATACAACTCAAAAAAGGAAGCCCCTACAGCCGGTCTGAGGCCTTGGAAACCCAACGTCTCATCAACAGCTTAGACTTGTTTCGCTTCGTCAACATCACCTTTGATACGCTAGGCACCTCCCTTACGGCAAGTATTTTCACTCAGCCCAACCAAAAATACCAGCTAACCAATCAGCTAGGAATGACCATCACCGAACAGCTGCCTGGACCTTTCTTCAGTACGGCGTTGAGAAACCGCAATTTCTTCAGAGCGGGGGAACTACTTGAGCTTAACTTTCGTGCTGGCCTGGAGGGGGTAGCTTCGGCTACAGGACAAGGCGTATACCAAAGTAGTGAGGTCAACACCTCGGTATCGGTCATTTTTCCTCGATTCCTTATCCCTTTTGCCCCAGGTACGCTGCAGCGCTATGGTGGCTATACACCTAACACCCGCGTGCAGTTTGGCTACCTCAACACCAACCGCCCTGAATACAAGCGTAATGCAATCACCGGTCAGCTGGGCTATACTTGGGCTACGCGCAACAACCGGCAGTCCTTCACCATCAATGCTGCAGACATCAGTTATATCCGTACGCCATTCATTCAAGACGAGTTTCTTGCCATTCTGGAAAACCTACAAAACGATGGAAATAACCTGATCTGGTCATTTTTACCCTCCCTCATCAGTAGTTTCTCGGGACAAACACTGATCAATTTCAACCGCTACGGCGACTTCAACACACGTAAGGCCTCTTTACTTCGTATTTTCGGGGAAAGTGGTGGTACTACGCTCAACTTTACCGATGTCAAAAGAAACGACTCTCCTGACATCAGCTATGCCAACTTTCAGTGGCTAAAAGGACAAATCGATTACAGAAAATATTACCCCATTGACAAAAAGCAGACCATTGCTTACCGTCTCAACTTTGGACTTGCTCGCCCCTATGGTGTCAGTGTGGGAATCCTACCCTATGAAAAATACTTCTTTGCCGGTGGGGGTACAAGTATCCGCGCCTGGCAGGCACGACGATTAGGTCCAGGCAGTTCCGTGCCCATCACAGGCCCAGGGGGAGACTATGACTATACCAACGAGCAACCTGCGGAGATGATCCTCGAAAGCATGCTCGAGTACCGAAGAAAACTGTTTAGCTATTTTGATATGGCTGTTTTTGTGGATGCGGGCAACTCCTGGATGATTGGTAGAGATGCAGCCCGTCCGGGTGCAGACTTCAGGTACGATCGGTTTTATAAGGAAATAGCCGTAGGAACTGGTGTAGGTCTGAGAATGGACTTTGACTTCTTGGTCATTCGACTCGACCTAGCCACCAAAGCACTCGATCCAGCTCGTCCAGAGGGTGAGCGCTGGATCCTAGACAATATCCGCTTCAACAGGCCTTTTGGCACACGAGGGCAGACTGTTTTCAATTTTGGAATCGGCTATCCTTTCTAATCAATAAAGACCCATGCCTAGAAAAACTAAAGAGGAAATTGCCATCATCTACCAACAGATGCAAGAATACATTTGCAGGGCACTGGAGGCAGGAGACGGCAAAGGCACTTTTCTAGAAGATAAATGGGACCGCCCAGAAGGAGGCGGCGGTCAAACCCGCATTTTCCAGGATGGCGCCATCATAGAAAAAGGGGGCGTAGCCTTCTCCGCAGTGCATGGCCCTACTCCAGCAAAAATCATTGAGAAACTAGCCATCCCACAGGCAGATTTTTTTGCTACAGGCGTTTCCATTGTGCTTCACCCCTTCAGCCCATTGGTACCCATCATGCACATGAACATCCGGTACTTCGAGATGGAGAACGGAACCCATTGGTTTGGAGGTGGTATCGACCTTACCCCACACTATATTGTCCCCGAGGATGCAGCCTACTTTCACCAGCAACTGAAGCAAACCTGCGATAAATTTGACCTTAGCTACTACCCTACCTTCAAAAATTGGGCGGATGACTACTTTTTCTTGAAGCATCGGGAGGAAACACGAGGAATTGGCGGAATATTTTACGACCGCCTGAGCGCGACTTCAGACAGCCATTTTCAAGATATTTTGGATTTTAGCTTGGCTTTGGGCCGCCTTTTCCCTGAAATCTACACCCACTTCATGAACAAAAATGGAGCGCTACCCTATGGTGAAGACCAAAAAGCCTGGCAAAACCTACGTCGCGGACGGTATGTGGAGTTCAACTTAGTCTGGGACTCCGGCACCAAGTTTGGCCTGGACACCAACGGCAGAACAGAAAGTATCTTGATGAGCATGCCTCCCAATGCGGGTTGGACGTACCGGCACGAGCCTTTGCCTGGCTCAGACGAAGCATTTACGATTGATCACTTGAAAAAGGGCATGGATTGGCTCAGCTATACCAAATGATTGAGACGATTAAAAAATGGGACGAGGACCTTTTTTTAGTACTCAACTCATTCCATTTCGATGCCCTTGATCCGCTGGTATTGCAGCTGACCGAAACAATCAGCTGGATTCCCCTTTACCTACTTATTCTGTACAAAATATACCGTGCCGACCCATCAGGCAGCCCCTGGGTTATCGGTGGACTCATGCTCACCATCCTGCTCGCGGACCAAGTAACTTCAGGATTGATGAAGCCTTTTTTTGAGCGGCTAAGGCCCTGCCACGATCCTCGCTGGGAAGGTTTGATTCATAATTATGGTCGCTGCGGAGGCTTATATGGCTTTGCCTCGTCGCATGCCGCAAACACCTTTGGCCTAGCCACTTTCTTGACGCTGACGCTGAGCAGTAAAATCAAAGGGATTGCTTGGCTTTTCGTCTATGCGCTACTTGTGAGCTACACGCGTATTTACCTGGGCGTGCACTATCCCGTTGATATTGTATTTGGCGCTTTGGTTGGCGCATTAGCAGCCTACCTATCCTGGTTTTTGGTCGTTGTTCTCAAGAAAAAATTCATCAAGAAAATCCTTGAGAAGCCGTAGTTAGCTTGACTCCATACCTGACATTCACAGGTTTATTGGACGTCCTCTGTAGCATCAGGAGATTCCCAAGAGCGATCGAAGCGATAATGAATCTCACCATTGGCCACCTCGAGCGGAGAGGCCAAATTATTATAATATAGCTTTCCTGTCCCCAGACCTTGCGCGATACTGGGCTGATAGGTGGACGTAAGCTGCGTAATCGCATTGAGGCCTATATTGCTTTCTAGGGCTGAAGTCATCCACCAACCTATACCTCGCTCTTCTGCTAGGCGAATCCATTCCCTCGTTTCTAAAATACCTCCCAACAAACTGGGCTTCAAGATTATGTACTGAGGCTGAACCTCGGTCAATACTGATTCTTTGTCCTCAAGACCAATCAGCTCTTCATCCAAGGCTATGGGGATAGGACTGTCTTTGCACAGGTCTCGCAGTGCGTTCCACTGGCCTACAGCAATGGGTTGTTCAATGCTATGAATTCCCAGAGGTGCAAGCTGCTCTAGTTTGGAAAGTGCCTCTTTACTGGAAAAAGCACCATTGGCATCCACACGGAGGAGAAGTTGCTCAGGACTGGCCTGCTCGCGGATATAGGCCAGCAAGCGGAGTTCTTGGTCAAAATCTATCGCCCCTATTTTCATCTTCAGGCAGTCAAAGCCCTCTTGAAGCTTTTGGTCGATTTGGCTGAGCATAAACTCCCTGGTCCCCATCCAAATCAGCCCATTGATAGGCAGGGGTGCTCCCTGATCATAAAAGGTGTTTGCCAAAATTCTTTTTTTACCGCCGTTTACATAGTCCAAAAGGGCGGTTTCCAAACCAAAGCGGATGGATGGAAAGGCAAAGGGAACACAAGCTTTGACCTCTTGCAACAAACCTTCCTCCGACTGGCTCCAGGAACGCGCAGAAGCTAGTTGAAGAATCTCGACTAGATTTTTTTCAAAATTAGGTCCATAATCAGGACTCAAACCCGCCAAAGGTGCGGCTTCACCCCAACCCACAGGCTCCATTTCTCCCGCTTTTTGAACGTTGATCCAATAGACATCACGTGAGGTCAGCACGCCACGGGACGTACCTGCTTCCATGCGGAAACGAAGGGTTCGCTTGGTGTATGAAAAAGTAAGTCGGCTAGAGGAAGTCATGGTCTAGTAACCAATGGGAGATAGAAAGGGTTAACTATATTTGCGAACCAAATGCCCCAGGACATGAATATCCCAGAGATTGATCTGAAAGAATACGAATATAACCTACCCGAGGATCGGATTGCAAAGTTTCCCCTAGAAAAGCGGGATGCCTCCCAGCTTATGCATTACAAGGAAGGGGAAATAACCCATTATCACTTTTTTGATCTTCCGAGTTTGCTTGAAAAGGATACCTTACTAGTGTACAACAATACCAAAGTCATCCCTGCACGACTGATTTTCCAGCGGGAAACAGGTGCCCGGATAGAAGTATTTTTGCTCCAACCACTGTCCCCCACAACTGTCATCTCTGAAATCATGCTTTCTAAGCGCCCGGTCGTCTGGGAAGCCCTCATTGGCAATGCCAAACGATGGAAGGAATCAGAAGTTCTCCAAGGAAGAGTTGACATCGAAGGGAAGGAAGTGATCCTTTCTGCCCGGCTTGTCAACAAAGAAAAGAAGCAGGTGGAGTTTTCTTGGGGAAATGATGAGGTAGCTTTTGTGGATTTGGTGGAAGCCAGTGGCGAAACACCCCTCCCTCCCTACCTCAACCGGAAGCCCGTTGCTGCTGACAAATCACGGTACCAAACCGTGTATTCCAAAAACGAGGGCGCTGTAGCCGCACCTACCGCAGGACTTCATTTTACAGAGGAAGTATTTGATGCACTTAGAAAAAAAGGTATTCAAGAAGCCGCACTCACCCTTCACGTAAGTGCTGGTACTTTTCAACCCATCAAAGTTGATAATGTGGTGGAGCACCCCATGCACAGTGAGCAAATGGAGGTTAAGCGGGAGACAGTAGAAAAGCTCCTTGCCCATTCCGGAAAAATCGTAGCTGTCGGAACCACCTCAGTTCGGACATTGGAGAGTATGTATTGGTATGGAGTGAACCTACTTGAAAAGAAAGGGAACGCTTTTGCAGTCGAAAAACTAGCACCCTACGAAAGCCGAACCTACTTGCCAACACGTAAAGAAGTCTTGACGGCATTGCTGGAGGAGATGGACCGTAATTCTCAGGACACCTTGCTAGGAACTACCGAGATTTTCTTGTTCACCGGATATCAATTCCGACTGGTTGATGGGCTAATTACCAATTTCCACCAACCCGGATCTACCTTGATGCTATTAATTTCGGCTATTTTGGGAGAGGACTGGAAAAAAGTGTACCAGGAAGCTTTGGATAAAAATTACCGTTTCCTTAGCTACGGCGACAGTAGTTTGTTGTGGATTTAATCCCCTAAGCTACCTAGCTTTTTGATGCCACCGATAAGCTGGTGGTAGAAGGTACGCCCTACTGGAACGAGGTCGTTGCCCACTTTCACCTCTTTTGTATTGATAGAAAGAATCTCGGAAACTTGGACGATGTAACTTTTGTGGATGCGCATGAATTGATTCACTGGAAGAACCGTCTCAAACTCTTTCAAGATGTTTCTCACTGAAAAAACGCTTTTCTTAGTGATAAGCGTGGTATAGTTACCATCCCCTTTAAGCCAAAGGATGTCCTCAAATTTGACTTTAACCAAATTACCCTCGTGACGAACGAATACAGCATCCTTTACCAGCAATTTGGACTCTTGGAAAAAGGATTTTTTATCACCTGTTCCAATGCCATTGATTTTAATTACTTCGAGTAGCTCTTTCATAGTCCGGGGTGTTTGCACTTAACTCACTGAAAGAGAATAATGTTTGAAAAAAAATACAGGTCTCCGCTTTTGCCAAAGAAATCCCTGATTGCAGGACTTTGACGACATAAAAAAATCCTTGAGGAACCGAATTCCCCAAGGATTTTTGGCGAGCCCCAGAAAGAAAAGGACTGAGCTCCAGCTAGTTTACCGCATCGCCTTATAAGCGTTGATGAGGCCGTTGGTGGAGCTATCGTGCGAGCTAATCTGCTCCTCACCCAATAGTTCAGGAAGGATGCCGTTGGCTAGCACTTTGCCGAGCTCTACCCCCCACTGGTCAAAGCTGAAAATATTCCAAATCATACCCTGGACGGCGATTTTATGCTCGTAAAGCGCAATCAATTGTCCCAGCGTGTAGGGTGTAATTTGTTTTACAAGGATGGAGTTGGTTGATCGATTGCCCTCAAACACGCGGTGTGGAGCAATTTTGGCGATTTCTTCTTCGCTTTTTCCCGCCTGCTTCATTTCTGATACCACCGCTGCGAGGGATTTACCTTGCATAAGCGCTTCAGTCTGTGCGAAGAAGTTGGAAAGTAACTTGGGATGATGATCTCCGATCGGATTGTGTGAGCGTGCAGGCGCAATAAAATCACAAGGGATCAGGTGAGTACCTTGGTGAATCAACTGGTAAAAGGCATGCTGCCCGTTGGTGCCTGGCTCGCCCCAGATAATCGGCCCAGTAGAATAGTCGACTTTTTTCCCATCTCTACCTACATACTTGCCATTGCTTTCCATATTGCCCTGCTGAAAATAGGCCGCAAAGCGATGCAAATATTGGTCGTATGGAAGAATAGCCTCCGAAGTGGCACCAAGAAAATTAGTGTTCCAGATACCAATCAAGGCCAATATTACAGACATGTTTTTCTCCAAAGGGGCTGTGCGTACGTGGTTGTCTAACGCATGTGCTCCTGAGAGTAGGTCCTCAAATCGAGTAAATCCGATGGCGCAAGCAATGGGCAAACCAATGGCCGACCAAAGCGAGTAGCGACCTCCTACCCAA
>JBIIFN010000123.1:0-6846 GCA_044237325.1 Algoriphagus sp. | reverse complement strand
CAACCACCCCTTCCTTGCCCGCATAGACTGGTAGCAGCTCCATCACTTGTTCCGCCAAAGCCACATTATTGGCCTCTTTGCTGTTGAGGCCCATGGTGCAGTAGTGGACGATGCCAAACTGGCTTGCGCGAAAACGCTCCCAGCCCACAAGGGTAGAAAAATAGTCTTTGAAGGAACCTACTTCGGTGCGGGGCTGCCCCAACCAAAATGCGGGTTCAATGGTGGCCACGATGCCCGCCTTGCGCATGGCTTCGTAGTCGTCTGTGGTCCGAGAGACCAGGTGTATGTGTGGATCGATGTACATGTTCATAGGAAATGGCGAGCCAAGGCTCGTTAAATTACGCTTAAGTAGTCTTTAGGAGCGAGTTTCTTGGAAACTCTGCCCAATTTTTTCCCAAGTGACGTCTCCAGCAACACAGGCTGCGGCTAGGCTGGGATACTCCGCGAGAAGCGATTTGGCCGCAGGGTGGCTGCTCTCACTTAGCGCCAAAGCTCCAGCTGCACGTTCATTGGCATCTGTGGAGTCCAGGACCTTCTTCAGGTCTGTCAGCACATTTTCGTCTAGAAAAGGCATGACTAGTCGCCACAACTCAGGCATCACGGCTCTTCCTGCAGCCCAGCGCTCGTGCGCAAAATCAGTTGCCATGGCTGCCAGCGCGGGATTGCGTCGCTGTTCCAGTTGCTGTATGCGGTAGAGCGGACGCTGCATGAAAATAGCTTTCAATACCAGCTGGTTCCAGTTGGCCTCCGGAAAAAACTGAGCAGGATAGGGATTTTGCAAGGCGATGGCATCAAAGACCACCGACATGTTGGTGCGGCAGCCTTCTATGGCTCGGCCCACTAGCTCTTCTTGGTAGGGAAGTACAGGCAGGGCGGCATACAGGGCTTGTTGCTCGTACATGTCGGCCGTTTCAAAGAGCTGCTGAAGCACTGCTAGCCAATCTTCTTTTGGGAGGGGCAACTGCAAGAGCAGGTAGATTCTGGCCGTCTGCAAACTGTCCCAGCTGGCTGGAGGCCCGCCCAACAGTCCAAAAGAGGTGTTCTGCATCGCTTCCACGTTCCAGCTAAGCGCTTCCTTTTTGAAGTAGCGGGAAGCACGGGAAAAGGCAAGAAAAAAAGCCGTTGGCGAGGTAGCCGAAGCAATTTTTTGTGCCTGCTGCTCCAGCCACTCCATTGACGAGAGAGAGCCATTTTCTGAAAGGGCCTTTGCTAGAAACTGCTGTACTGGGGCTGCTGAGGCCATGCGGTTTGGATTTGGGTTATTGCTACGTAAAGAAACTTGAAGCAAGACAAAAAACCATCCTATTTTAGACAAATGGGGGAAAAAATTACACGGTCAACGGTTGACTGTCCACTTTCGACAGCCGAGGCGTTGTGTGAATAGGTTTAGAATCCATACTTCGTACTTGGCCTGCCCGCCGAGGCGGGTACTTAGTACATTGTACTATGGTCCGTTAGCTGTCGACTAATTTTATTCACCAGTGGTTTCAACAAAATTGAAGTTAATCCCTAGTTTTAGGATCTAAACACACTCGATATGAAAATTCGCAACAGCTGGTACCTAGGGCTTGTGTTTTTTGTTTCTGTACATGTACAGGCACAAAACAAAGTCATCGATGCCATTATCAAAGAAGCAACGGAAAATTCTAAACTAGAAGTTCTTGCTCATGAAATCATGGATGGAGTAGGCCCAAGATTGGTCGGCTCCCCACAAATGCAAAAGGCCCATGACTTGGCCGCCACCACCTACCAGAGTTGGGGCATTCCTGCCCGCAACGAAAAGTGGGGAGAATGGAGAGGTTGGGAACGAGGCATCACCCACATGGATATGATCGCCCCTTGGACCAAGTCCTTGGCCGGCACGCAACTGGCTTGGAGCCCCTCTTCTCCGCAAGGGGGCGTAAAAGGGGAGGTTATCATCCTTCCTGAATTTGCCGATTCACTCGCTTTCCAAAAGTGGCTACCTTCCGTAAAAGGCAAGTACGTGATGATCTCCGTGCCTCAGCCTACGGGACGCCCGGACTACAACTGGGAGGAGCATGGCACGCCTGCTTCCTTCGAAAAAATGAAAGCCGAGCGCACCGCCATCAATGCCTCTTGGGCCAAACGTCTTCAGGCAACGGGTAAAAGCCGTAACCAGCTGCCCCTCGCTCTTGAAAATGCAGGCGCAGCAGGTATCCTTACCTCCAACTGGTCCAACGCCTTTGGTGCCAACAAGATTTTCTCTGCCTCCACCAAAAAAGTACCTACCGTAGATGTTTCCTTGGAAGACTATGGCCTACTCTACCGCTTGGCAGAAAGCGGAAAAAAGCCGCAGTTGCACCTCAATGCGCAGTCCAAAGAAACAGGCATGCAGCCAACCTACAATACCGTTGCCGAAATCAAGGGTAGCACAAAGCCAGATGAATACGTGATGCTTTCCGCACACTTTGACTCTTGGGATGGTGGCACAGGCGCTACAGACAACGGCACAGGCACCATCCTGATGATGGAAGTGATGCGTGTATTGAAGCAAGTGTATCCTAATCCAAAGCGTACCATCTTGGTGGGACACTGGGGATCCGAGGAGCAGGGCCTAAACGGGTCTCGAGCCTTTGTGGAAGATCATCCCGAGATGGCGGGCAAAATCCAAGCCCTCTTCAACCAGGACAATGGAACTGGCCGTATCGCCAATATCTCCGGACAGGGATTTGTAGATAGCTACGAGTACTTGGGCCGCTGGCTCAACAAAGTGCCTCGTAACATCACCCAGGATTTGAAAACCGAGTTTCCTGGCAACCCAGGTTCCGGAGGAACAGACCACGTGTCCTTTGTGGCAGCGGGTGTGCCAGCCTTTAACTTGAGTGCCTTGCCTTGGAACTACTTCAACTATACTTGGCACACCAACCTAGACACCTACGACAAGATTGTATTTGACGATGTGCGCCAGAATGTAATCCTCACTGCCATCTTGGTCTACATGGCCTGCGAAGAAGAAAACATGGTATCACGCGAGCAGCGCATTCCAATCAATGCCCGCACGGGTGAGCCTACCGAATGGCCTGGCAAACGATCTCCAACTCGAAAAGGAGGGGTGAATTAATTGTCACACATTCAAAAAAAAGGCTGTCCCTATTCAGGACAGCCTTTTTTTATGGTATTCTTTGCTTACAAGTTAAATTACTGTCCAACTAAGGCATACTAACCTAAATCCCCCCTACCCCCTTGTAAGGGGGAGTAGCACCACCTGGTCCTTAAACAGACACAGTTAATTCAAAAAGTTAATTTCTTAATTAATGTTTAATGGATGCAGGGATGTAATTCCCCCTTGAAAGGGGGTAAGGGGGATTCCCTACTAATTTTTGTGTTGGTTTTTCCCCGACACCCTCCACGTGTTTGCAGAATTGTATTTCCCAACCACCAGCACTTTGAAAAACGACCTTTTTCCCAATTCCGGAGGGAGCGAATATTGCTTTGCCTCGGAAGGCACCTCCCCTAGGAAAAAATACTCGTCCTGGCTTCCTTCCCCAAAATGATCTGTCGGACTCCAGTACACAGAAAGGGTTTCTGCCTGATCTCCTGGGGTCCAACTTAGCGCCTGGTTTTTTCCCTTCCTCAGCAAGGTCAAGTTACTCAACGAAAGGGGCCCAGTCAGTGGAACGCCATCCAGTTCTCGTTCCTGATGCTCCGGAACCACCAGGTTGAAAAAACGAATCATCGATGGAAGTACATCTACCATAGCCCCTTGTCCAGACTGAAACCGAGCATTAAGATCCTTGGCATTGGTAGCTATCCAGATCTCCCGTTCGGATTCACTTTGGCCTCCGTGATCTTTTGCGTCCGGCTCCTTCCGTCCATGGTCCGTAGTTATCCACAACTGCCAGTCCTCGCCTTTTTGCTGCCGCTGCTGAATAGCCTGCCAAATCAATCCCACTTGTGCGTCGGCCTTTTGGATGGCAGCATCAAGCTGCGAACTTCTGCCAAACTTGTGTCCCATGTCGTCGGTGTACTGTAGGTAGACCCAGGTCAAGTCTGACCCGGATGTCCTTAAGTAGTCTGCCGCTTCTTGAGCCACCTGCTGGTCAATCTGATGAATATAGTCCGACTGCGCATCGTAGGGGTAGCGTAGCGTATCCAGCTCTAGGCCATCCACCGACCGATCCAATTTTAAGTTATCCGTCTGCGGCAAATTTTCTCCCAAGAGCTTGGTGCGGTTGTCCTGCCAAGTTGAGAACACGGCCAACTTTGCGTCGGGACGAGCCTCGCGTAGGTAGCGGAAGATCGTCCAATAATGGTAGTTAGGCGCCTCAATTCCATTGCCCCAAACCTGGTGCTTATTAGCCCAGGTGCCAGTAAGGAGCGTATTGTAGCCCACAGCAGAAATGGTGGGAGACTCAGTATATCCTCCCGCAATTCCTCCAGTATAAGCTCGTGCATAGCCTCCCTGACTGGCAATTTGATCCAAGTTGGGGGTATGCACCCGCTCTAGGTCTTGGGCAGGAATGCCATCTAGAATGATGAAAACTAGCTTTTTCTGTTGCCCCGCTGCCGCGTTGCTCCACAGGATTAGAATAAAAAAAAGGGCTAAAGCCAGGGGTCGCATCTTGGTTTTTTTTAGAAATAAAGGAGAATTTGTACCTTTTACCAAAACCTGGCCCCATGAAAAATCTCCTTCTCTCTTTTTTCCTATGCCTCATCGCTGCCCAAGGGATCTCCCAAAGCATGGGCGACTACCTCTCAGCACCCTTCACCACGCACCTCACTGCCGCTCCTGACGGGAAAGCCATCGCCTGGGTCGCCAATGACGAGGGGGAACGAAATGTTTTTTATGCCCAAGCACCTTCCTACACTGCCCGTCCTTTAACTACCTACCGCGGCGACCAAGGGGTAGATATCGGGCCTTTGGTTTTTTCGCCTGACGGAAAAACCCTCCTTTTTGTACGGGGAAATTCGCGGAATTCAGCGGGCCAGCCCGCCAATCCCGCCCAACTTCAAGAAGATACGGATCGGATGATCCACAGCATCAACTTGGGTGATGGCACAATCAAAAACCATGGAAAAGGCTATGCGCCACTCTTCCATCCTGCAGGAAAAGATGTCTATTTTCTTCAATCCGGAGCAATCTATTCCAAGAGTTTGGAAGGAAGCGAGGACCCAAAAAAAGTGCTTATTGCCCGAGGATCTGCTTCCCAACTGACTTTTTCTCCTGACGGAAAATTTCTAGCCTTTTCCTCAAGTCGCAACGACCATGCTTTTGTTGGCATCTGGGACCTCGAAAAACAAACGCTGCGCTTTCCAGAAACAAGCCTAGACCATGACAGTTACCCCGCCTGGAGCCCTGATGGTACCCAGCTGGCCTACCTGCGGGTACCCAATATCCTCAACCACCTGCCCTTTACCTCGCTCACCAGCGCCAACCCCTGGAGCATTCGCGTACTTGACCTAACCACCGGAGAGGCAAAAGAAGTGTGGAAGGCAGAATCAGGCCCAGGTTCAGTGCTGGTAGATGACTTGCCTGCAAGCGCCGAGCGGCTCTGGTGGACCCCTGAAGGCTACTTGATTTTCCCTTGGGAAAAAAACAACTGGATGCAGCTCTATGCCGTCCAGCCCCGCACAAAAAAGGTACGGCACTTAACGCCTGGAGCAGGACAAGTAGAATGGGTACAGACCAGCTACACCAAAAACGAGCTCCTAGTCACCCATAACATTGGCAATATCGACCGCCGCCAGGTATCGCGACTCAACTTAGCCACCTTTGAACTGAGTTTACTCTCAGATCCAGAGCATATCGCTTGGGCGCCAGTCGCTCTAGAAAAAGGATGGGCAGCACTAGAGTCCAACTGGAACCAAGCCGGCAGGCCCGTACTTCACCTCCAAGGAAAAAATATGCCCCTAGACGAAGGCTACTTTCCTAAAACCTTTCCCTCCACGTTTAGCCGACCCGAGGCCCTGGTGATCACTGCCAAAGATGGCTTTAAGAGCCATGCGCAACTGTTTCTCCCCAAAGATTACGACCCAGCCAAGAAGTACCCTGCTGTGATTTTCCTCCACGGAGGCAGCCGCAGGCAGATGCTCTTGGGGTATAACTATGGCCTCTACTACTCCCATACCTACGGAGCGCAGCAGTATTTTGCTTCCCAAGGATATATCGCCCTTACACTCAACTACCGCAGTGGCATTGGCTATGGAATGGATTTTAGGGAGGAGAAAAACTTCGGTGCAGGTGGCGCAAGTGAGGTACAGGACGTCCTTGCGGCAGCAGATTACTTGGCTGCACGAGCGGATGTAGATGCAAACAGAATCGCTCCCTGGGGTGGTAGCTACGGAGGTTATTTGACCGCACATGCCCTATCACAGGCCCCCGAAAAATTTCACGTAGGGGTAGACATCCATGGGGTTCATAATTGGAACAACGATATCCCCGTGTTTGCCCCCTGGTATGCACCTGAAAAATTTCCAAAAATGGCTGCCCTAGCCTTCCAGTCCTCTCCCATGGCTCACGTGCACAGCTGGAAGGACCCAGTATTGCTCATCCATGGGGACGATGACCGCAATGTCTTATTTTCTGAGAGCGTGGAACTTGCAGAAGTCCTTCGCAAGCAGGGGGTAGAAGTGGAGCAATTGGTTTTCCCAGACGAAGTGCACGCGTTTCTACTTCATCAAAACTGGGTAAAAGCATTTGAAGCAACCTTCCGATTCATTTCTACGCATAACGCAAAAAAATAAGGCGGCCAGACGCCAGCCCGAATCAAGACTTAGTCCGTTACCAGCTGTTCGATGGCCAAGACCGCTGTTGCGAGCCGTTGCTCCGCCTCTCCACTGATGAGTTGGTAGGGAATGCTGCTCGCCAGGACGAGCTGTCGGTAC
>JBIIFN010000122.1:0-6853 GCA_044237325.1 Algoriphagus sp. | reverse complement strand
CAGGTTCACAGGAGGAAAGACTGCAAACCAGTGTTTCCAATCTTGCTACGCGTAAGTTGGGATCACTGGAAGTAAGTGCCATTGGCCTGGGTTGCATGAATATGGTGGCTGGCACCTACAATCCCAATCCAGACAAAAAAGAAATGATTGCTCACCTGAGGAAAGCTGTTGAACGAGGGGTCACCTTTTTTGATACAGCAGAGGTATATGGACCTTATGGAAGTGAGGAATTGGTTGGAGAAGCTCTTGAACCCTTCAAAGGAAAAATCACCATTGCTTCCAAATTTGGATTTGAAATCCAAAATGGAAAGCGAATGGGTAGAAATGCCCGACCTGAATCAATCAAAAAAGTTATTGAAGGCTCCTTGCAGCGTTTGCGCCTAGAAGCGATTGATCTATACTACCTTCACCGTATGGACCCCACAGTTCCTGTAGAAGAGGTTGCTGGTGCTGTCAAAGACCTGATTCAAGCAGGAAAAGTGAGGCATTGGGGGTTATCAGAAGTTTCTCCCGAAACACTAAAAAAAGCATATGCAGAGCTCCCAGTTACTGCACTCCAATCTGAATACAACTTAGCTGAGCGGGTGGTAGAAAATCAGATCCTAGACACCTGTGAGGAACTAGGAATAGGCTTTGTTCCCTGGGGACCAACCCACCGGGCTTTCCTAGCAGGCCGCTTCAATGAGTACAGTCGATTTGATAGCCAGGACCGCCGCTCCCAACTTGCTTTCTTCTCTGCGGAGGGATTTGCCCAGAACATGCCGTTTATGGCAATAATTCGGAAATGGGCCGATCAAAAGGGAGTAACCCAAGCCCAATTTGCAATCGCCTGGCTATTGGCCCAAAAGCCCTTTATCGTGCCAATTCCTGGAACTACCAGCCAGCAACACCTGACTGAAAACCTAGGCGCCCTATCCGTGAAGCTAACTTCTTCCGAATTGGCTGAAATTAGAGCAGAAATTGAAGCTTTTAACCTACTAGGCGTTCGACCTAAGGATTCTGCTTTTGTGGACCAATGATCGACTAGTTCTTTTCCAAATTGGCATTGATTTTAAAATCAGATTCCATTTGGTTACCCGCCCAAACTCCTTAGATTAACTTAAAAATTTTCTCACCATGGCAACATTTACCCTCAACATCAACGGATCCTCCAGGCAAGTGGATGTAGATCCCAATACCCCAATCCTTTGGGTCTTACGAGATCACTTGAATTTGGTGGGCACCAAATTTGGTTGTGGGATGGCACAGTGCGGGGCTTGCACCATTCACTTGGATGGCGCAGCAATTCGCTCCTGCTCCCTTCCTGTGTCCAGCGTGGGGAGTTCCGAAATCACCACTATCGAAGGTCTTGCTGAAAAAGCAGACCATCCTGTTCAGCAAGCCTGGATCGAACACGACGTACCTCAGTGTGGCTACTGCCAAGCAGGTCAGATCATGTCTGCGGCTGCTTTGCTTCGAGAAAATCCAAGTCCAACCGATGCAGAAATCGAAAGTGCCATGCAGGGCAACCTCTGCCGTTGCGGTACTTACCTCCGCATCAAGGCAGCCATTAAAACCGCATCTCAAAACCTCTAAATCAACTCCCATGGCAACTTCAACTACTAAATTGGACCGCAGGTCATTTTTGAAAGTCTCTGCCTTGGCAGGTGGAGGGTTGGTGCTCAGTTTCAGTTGGCTTGCTGGCTGCAAACCTACACCTGAACAAGCATTAACGCTCCCCAAGGAATGGTTTGAATTGAATAGCTACGTCAAAATTGGCGACAATGGGGTAGTTACCCTGTACTCTGCCAATCCAGAATTTGGCTCCAACATCAAAACATCCATGCCGATGATTTTGGCAGAAGAGCTAGATGTAGATTGGAAAATGGTGCTCGTCGAACAGGCAGACTTCTGGCCAGAACGCTACCAGCGTCAGTTTACCGGTGGTAGCCAAGGCATTCGCCAAGGTTGGACTCCCTTGCGTACCGCTGGAGCTACAGCCAAGCAACTCCTGATTAATGCAGCTGCCCAAACTTGGAAGGTACCCGCTTCAGAAATTACTGCGAAAGCCGGGCAGCTTGAACACAAGGCTTCCGGCAAAAAAGGAGGCTATGGGGAATTTGCTTCCCTCGCTGCTACCCTTCCGGTCCCAGAAGAAGTGACACTCAAAGACTCCAAAGACTTTACCTTGATTGGTACTTCCAAGAAAAATGTAGACTTGGAAAAAATCATCAGTGGCAGTCCACTCTTTGGGATTGATCACCAGGTGGAGGGCATGAAATATGCTGCCATCGTTCACCCACCTGCCTTTGGCATGAAGCTGGCCTCTTTTGATCCTTCTTCGGTGACTTCCCTGCCTGGAATCCAAGACGCCTTTGCGATTCAGCTTTTCAAAGAGGATTACGTTCGTAATTTCTTCGACACGGCTACCTTTCCAGAACTGGTAGCCATTGTAGGCAACTCTACCTGGGAAGTCTTGCAAGCCAAGAAATCGCTAAAGGCTACCTGGGAAAAGGCGCCAGCATACAATTTCCAGCAGGGAGGCAGAGATGGCAAACCTACCACCATCCAGGTACCAGCAGGTCTCGAAAGTACCGAGGTGCACCTAGCTCAAATGGATGCCTACACCAAAAAGCCTGGAGAGATCCTACGTAAAGATGGAGATCCCGAAGGAGCATTTAAGAAGGCTGCCAAAATCATTGAAAAGACCTACACAGCTCCTTTCCTCGCTCACAATACCATGGAGCCGGTCAACTGCTTTGCTCATGTGACGGCCGATAAAGCAGAAATCTATGGCCCTACCCAGGCTCCAGAATTCATTGTGGGTACGATTGCAGCTACACTTGGTCTCCCTAAAGAAAAAATCAGCATCAAACTAGCCCGCATGGGTGGTGGATTTGGACTGCGAGCGTACAGTCACCACATGGTTGAAGCAGCCTTGATTTCCCAAAAGGCGGGAGTTCCCATCAAAATGGTCTACTCTCGCGAGGATGACATGACCTATGGAATCTACCGTCCAAGCTACTCAGCTACCTACCGCGCAGCTTTGGATACCAACAACCAGCTAATCGCGCTTCATGTAAAAGCTGGTGGTGTCCCGGAAACACCCATCCATGCCAACCGCTTTCCAGCGGGTGCCATCGACAATTACCTCGCAGAAGGATGGCAAATTGAATCCAATATCACCATTGGTGCCTTCCGTGCTCCTCGTTCCAACTTTATTGCAGCAGCGGAACAGAGCTTCTTGGATGAACTAGCCGAAGCAATGGGTAAAGATCCCATCGACTTCCGATTGGAACTACTCAAGCGCGCAGAAACCAATCCTGTAGGTGAAAACAACGATTACGACGCGAAGCGCTATGCTGGGGTTTTGGAATTGGTTCGAGAAAAATCCAACTGGAATAAGCCTTCGGCTGGGCTCCATCGAGGTGTATCCGCATATTTCTGCCACAATTCCTATGTTGCCGAAGTGGTGGAAACCAAAATTTTGGATTCCAAGCCTGTGGTTGAAAAAGTAGTGGCCGCTGTAGATTGCGGAATCGTAGTCAATAAGGATGCTGCTATCAATATGGGGGAAGGCGCCATCGTGGACGGAATTGGCAATGCCTTCTTTGGAGAGTTGACCTTCAAGGATGGGGTGCCTAATAAAAACAACTTCCATACCTACCGCATGATTCGCCAGCAAGAGTCTCCAAAGGCGATTGAGGTACACTTTGTGGACAGCAAGGAAGATCCTACTGGTTTGGGTGAACCCTTCTTCCCTCCTGTATTCGCTGCACTAGCCAATTCCCTGTACAAGGCTACAGGAAAGCGGTACTACCAGCAACCCTTTGCCCCTCAGTTGGAAATTGAAAATCGGAAGATGTAAAATAGGAAATACATCTAGCATGTATTCATCGAAAGCTACTCCTTTCCAAGGGGTAGGTTTTTTTATTGGTGAGGACCATCCTATCTAGTATTCAACCAAAAAAAACAGCCCAAGAAATTCTTGGGCTGGGGTAGCGTTGGTTTGGTATTCAAAAAGGGTACTATTTTTTGAGGGTGCCGAAAGTAATTTTAAATGCGGCACCCACGACTGCTGGGTTTTGCCCTGTTCCAGAAATATCCTGCAGAGGATAGGAATAGAAGGGCATCAGCAGGTAATTGGATTTCTTGGTTTCGTATACGCGAACATTCACGCCTAGGTTGGCCAAGGCAAAAGGAAAAAACCGAGTACTTGGTCCAGCTAAGGTAGAGGTCTCGACCACCTGCATCGTTTTAAAGGTGCCTAAAGAGTTGGTCGTAGCATCTGCGGGCACCGCAACCTGCCGGTTATAAACTAGTTCCTGCTGAGCTGCTTGATTAAAGGCCAATAGGTTGGAAAAACCTGCCTGCACCGAAATAGACTTCGAAGGCGTCAATGAATAGCGAACGTATAAGGGCAAATCCACCTGGACCTGTTGTAACTGGGTAGTTTTTTCAATAGGTGAATTCACGCCTGCCAAAGAAAATACCGACGGGCCTTCAGTCGCCTGACTAAGGTAATTGACCCCAAGACCTGAACCTACACGAAGTTTTCTCCCCAACGCCATGTCCACCTGCATTCCTAGTCCAATTAGAGATCCTGAAGTCACCTGGTTGGCCTCCGTACTGTTTCCAAAACCAGGTCCCAGTCCAATAGCAAAGGCAAGTGGGTCTTTTTGTTGCGCTAGGAGCGCTGCTGCTTCAGCAGGTACAATTTCCGCGTAACTTGGGACAGTGGCGGTAGTTGGAACTATACTTTTTTCTTCCTTAAGGCTGGCCTGAAGGCTGGCATTGGATGACGCTGCTGGGGATGTAGCAGCAAGGGCCTGCGCCTGCTGCGAGGTTGTCTCCACTACATTTTCAGCAGCGGATTCAATCGAGGAAACAAGGCTTTTTTGTGTTCCTAGATCGCTCTTTACCAAGAGTTGAGCGGATTTCCGGGGAGTTGATGCGTAGGAATTACTACCGCTACCCTTACTTTTCTCCGCAGTTTGCTCAGCCAAGACCTTGGGAGCTTCTTCACTATCCGTTGATTCAAAATCAGCTTGACTTTGCTCAACTTGGGAAGGTTGTCCTGCTTCTTGGATAGATTCCTTTTCCAGGGCTACCCGCTGCTCCTGATTTCCCCCAGTCCACTGCAGGCCAAGGAATAGGATCAAAGCAAGCGAGGCAGCGATGCCACCCGACCACCACCAAAAGGGAGGGATTGCCCGTTTTTGATTTCGACGTGCTTCAAAGGCCTCCCAAGCTCCAGGAGCATAGGGGATTGGGGTCTCCTCCTGCTTTTTGCGCAGCAGCTCCCCCAGTCGGGTACTCCACTTATCTTCCTGCATAAACGGTATAATTAAGGTGTATCAGTTGGCGAAGCTTGTGCTTAGCTCGAGTTAGGTACACACGTGAGGAACTTTCTGTAATCGCTAATTTTTCGGCTATTTCTTTGTGGCTATAGCCCTCCACTTCGTACAAGTTGAAGACCAAGGACTGGTCTTCTGGGAGTTGGTGAAGCAACTTTAAGATTTCTTCGTAACCAAGTTGGCCGATCGCATCTTCGTTGACTTGCAAGAGGCTATGCCCCTCCACTTCCTCATGAAATCGAAATTTTCGGTTTTTTCGGTAGTAGTCGATTGCCGTATTCACTGCAATTCTCCGCAACCAAGGCTTCAGTAAGGCTTCCTCATTGAGTTTTCCAACGGTGTCAAAAAACTTAAGAAAAGTATCCTGAGTAATCTCCTGAGCCAAGTCCTCGCTTTTGACATAACTCCTTCCTATGCCCATGACAAAGCCGTAGTATTTTTTAAAAAAATACTCTTCGTGCAGGGTTGATCGACGTTTGCAACCATCGATTAGTTCAGGATCTGTCAGATTCAATAGGATAGGCTATGGTTCACAGGCTTTTTGATGTACGAAATGTAAGGTTTGCTAGTTGTCAAACGGCCTATCCTCGCAAAACGCTACAGGGATAGAAAAAAATTAATTCGGATCTACATCCACGATCCAGCGGACAGCCCGAAACTCAGGGACAGCCTGCAGGTCTTCCAGAATCTTTGCCAGACGCTCCTTGAATACCGTTTGGGTATCCCCCTGACGATCAAGTTTGATCAAGGACTCGAGCTGGTACAGATTTTTGATCCTTGCAATACTCCCTTTTTCGGGACCCAGCACTATTTTTTTGAGGGGAAGATTAGCTATTTCCCGATGCAGCGCATGTGCTGCTTTTTCTGCAGTACCATAGACCGCATGTCGGGTGGTGATCTTCACCAACTTCACAAAGGGGGGATAGAAGTAGGCCTTACGGTCAACGAGCTCTTGCTCGTAAAAATTAGCGTAATCTCCCTGAATAACTTTTTGGTAGAGTTCCGTATCTGGATTTCTGGTTTGGATGACGACATGCCCTTTGGCAGCTCTTCTCCCTGCCCTACCTGCCACCTGCGTGATCTGCTGGTAGGCACGTTCCCCTGCCCTAAAGTCAGGAAAATTGAGAATTCGATCTCCATCCCAGATACCAACTACCGTCACTCGCCCAAAATCGAGCCCTTTGGTGATCATTTGCGTTCCGACAAGGATGTCGATCTGTCCTGCGGAAAACTCATCCAGGACGCGTTGGTAGCCGTGTTTGGAGCGGGTCGTATCCAGGTCCATCCTGCCCATGCGTGCCTCGGGAAAAAGCAAGGCTAGCGATTCCTCGATCCGCTCGGTACCCATACCTTGGGTGCTGAGTTGTCCGCTACCACAAGCGGTGCAGGTACTAGGAACTTTTTCTTTGTAGCCACAGTAGTGGCAGCGAAGCTCTTCCGCATACTGATGGTAGGTGAGGCTGACGTCACATTGCACGCATTGGCCTGTCCAGCCGCAGTCCTCGCACTGAATAAAC
>JBIIFN010000020.1:0-23065 GCA_044237325.1 Algoriphagus sp. | reverse complement strand
GGGGTCATGCTAGGGCTTTCTCCTGTTCAAACCTTACTTATCGCTTCTATCGTCACGGTAGTGTACTCTTCTTTGGGAGGATTGAAAGGAGTCTTGTTGACGGACTTCTTCCAGTTTTTCATTGCCATGATTGGCTCCTTTGGTGCAGCGTACTATGTACTGGAGTTGCCAGAGATAGGCTCGCTGCAGCAGTTGTTGAGCCACGAAGTGGTAGCAACTAAGCTGGACTTTGTTCCAGATTTCACCAACCCGAATGTGTACATCCCCCTCTTTATCATGCCAATTGCTATCCAGTGGTGGGCTACTTGGTATCCAGGAGCAGAGCCTGGAGGAGGAGGGTATATTGCGCAACGCATGCTATCTGCGAAAGACGAAAAAAATGCAATTGGGGCTACCTTGTTTTTTAATATTGCCCACTACGCGTTAAGGCCATGGCCTTGGATCATCGTGGCCTTGGCCTCCCTAGTGGTATTTCCTAGTGTTGCAGATTTGCAGGCGGCATTTCCACATATTCCTGTAGACAAATTAGGAGACGATTTGGCTTATCCTGCGATGCTTTCTTTCCTGCCAACAGGTATGATTGGCATCGTCTTGGCCTCTTTGATTGCTGCGGTGATGTCCACGCTTTCGACGCACCTCAACTGGGGCTCTAGTTACGTGGTGAACGATTTTTACTTGCGCTTTGTCAAGCCAGAAGCAAGTGACAAGGAGTTGGTGGCGGTAGGAAGAATCTCCACGGTGGTACTGATGGCACTTTCTGCAGTGCTGGCTTTGGCCATGTCTTCTGCCCTGTCCGCCTTTGAGATTTTGCTTCAAATCGGTGCCGGTACGGGCATGATTTTCATTCTTCGCTGGTTTTGGTGGAGGATCAATGCCTACACAGAAATCTCTGCTATGGCGATTTCTTTTATTGTAGCGATTTTCTTTGAGGTCATCAATCCAAACGTAGGCTGGGTTGAGATTCCTGAGGCGCAGTCTTACCTAAAGCTAGTCTACTCGGTGTCGATCACCACGGTGGGCTGGTTGCTGGTCACTTTCATGACACAACCCGAGAAAGACGAGATTTTACTTTCTTTTTACCGTAAGGTGAGGCCGGCAGCGGTGGGCTGGAAGGCAGTGCTGGATCGGTATCCGCAAGAAAAGCAGGAAGAAGGACAATTGGGTAAGGAGATTGGCCTGATGATGGTGGGCACCTTTATGGTGTACGCTGCACTCTTTTCCACTGGATTTTTTATTTATGGGCAGGTGATGGAAGGCAGCATTGCAGCGGTGATCGCTGTGGTGGGCGGGCTGGTCATCATTCGTTCTTGGAAAAAGTTAGGGTAAAAAAAATGCGCCTGCAGTTTACTGCAGGCGCATTTTGTAGTAGATTTTTTTGGTTCGAGGATCCCTTCTAACCGTTTACTTTTTGAATTTCACTGAATTGATCAGGTGTGCCATGTCGATTTTGATGTATTCGATGACGGGCGCTAGGGAATCGTTTTTGAGGGCGGTATTGAAATACAGCGCTCCCCTTAGAAAATGTGTTGTGGAGTCAGTGACAAAAAACTGAAACTGTGTAGGAACCTCCCCAGATAGCTCTGCTACTACGGCAGAGTAGCCATTTGGCGTACCTAGAATAACTTCTTCAATGCCATAGGCTTTGATTTGGTGCTTGGCGGTGAGCTGAAAGGCATCCGAAGCCAGCAGCTTGAAGTCCGTGTTTTTATCAATCTTCTTGTAGGTCAGGTGAACTTTGGCTCCAAAATCTGTATAGTTCAGGTTGATCCAAGCCGTCTCGTCAAGGTTGAAGGAATCGGGTTCTACGCTGCTGTAGGCTGAAAAATCCAATTCATAGGGATAGCCTTCCCCCAGCGGGAGGTAGTCGTGTCTAGGCAAGTCGATGCGGTTGTATCCCGGGGGTTTGGGGAGCCAGGTGCTTTCACAAGCAGCGCAAGTCAAGACTAAAAAGGCCAGGGGAAAGAATTGCTTCATGGGCTAAAAGTAGGTTTTCTAGGTCAATTTCTGCTGGCTTATTCCCTTTTTCAAACCTTTTTTGTGTATACGCTTGATTTTTAAAGCGAGTTAAGCAGCGTATTTACGAAGTATCTCATTCTCAATGCACAACTAATTGCCTAAAAAAGTGAATTGGGGTTCTTGGCGTCATGAAGGGAGAAGTTTAACTATACCTTCCCACCTCAAATCCCTTAATCTCCATGGACGTGTCTTTTTGTTGGTGGAGCTCTGCCAAGATTTTTCCAGTGCCCGGTGCCAGTGAAATCCCCATCATGGAGTGGCCACTGCCAACCAGTACGTTTGTGTATCCAGGTGCAAAACCGATATAGGGGAGGCCATCAGGCGAGCAGGGGCGAAGTCCTTTCCAGATCTGTCCGTCCTCGGGAAAGGAAGACTCAAAGTCAGGATAGTAGCGGTTGATGGCTTCAAAAATACCCTTCACCCGATTTTTATTGATGGACTGATTGGTGCCTGCGATTTCCATGGTGCCTCCAAAACGGATTGTTTCACCATAGGGACTCACCGCCACTTTTTGTTCGGTGAGGATGGTGGCCTGTTGGATTTCGGGGGTATTTTTTTGAATGAAAGAATAGCCTTTTCCGCCCATCATTGGGAGGGAAAACTTGAGCATACGTGCCAATTCCCCTGACCAGGATCCGCCGCAGAGCAATACTTTTTCGCAGTCGAGCTTGCCTTTGTCCGTAAGGACGGCATTCACGGTGTTGCCTGATTTTTCAAACCCGAGCACTTGCGTCTCGGTTAGAAATTTTACTCCCTTTTTTTCCAAATAGCTTTTCAAAAAGCTGTACAAAGCTCCAGGATCTAGGTGTGCATCACCTGGAAATAGTACTGCACCTCGGGCCTTAAGCTGGAGGTTAGGTTCAATTCTTTTGAGATCGTCGGTGTTTAGGATCTCCGCTTCAAGTCCATATTTTCGGGCTAAATGGGCAAATTCCACCTCCTCTTTTTCCATGGACTCGGTTTGATAGGCCATCATGAGCCCTTTTTCTACCAAGGCAATGGCGGATTCTGGGTGCTCCTGCCGAAACTCCTGGTACAGTGCCTTGCTCAATAGACTGATGTTTTTGAGGTAGGGAATAGCCTTATTGACCTGGCTCGGCGTAGCAGCCTTGAAGAAAAGCAGGCACCATTGGGCCAGCTTCAAATCGAGGCGGGGGTGGATATAGAAGGGGCTTTTGGACGAAAACATCCAGGAGATGCCTTTGGTGATCATGCCAGGCGCAGCCAGCGGGATAATATGGCTGGGTACGATCATGCCGGCATTGCCCGTAGAACAATTGTCCTTCAAGTCCGTACGGTCGATGAGGGTGACTTCGACGCCTTCCTTTTGAAGGAAATAGGCAGTAAAAAGGCCGACAATTCCGCCGCCGATGATAAGGGTTGGTTTCATTATTGAAGCTAGATTTTAGAGCCAAGAAGCAAGAAAATCTACTTTCTTGCTTCTTGGCTCTTGGTTCTTATTCTTAAATCACTTGAAATCCGTGGACGTAGGGATCGTCGTCATCCAGGATGATGGTATTGTAGCCATAAACTTTGGCCCAGCCTTCGATGCTAGGCACAATGGCCGGTTGGCCGGCAATGGTGGTAACTTCTTCGATACGACCGGTAAATTTGGAGCCGATGAAGCTTTCGTGGACAAATTCATCACCAGGCTTGAGCCATCCCTTGGCATACCACTGCGCCATGCGTGCAGAAGTTCCTGTGCCACAAGGAGAGCGGTCGATGGCTTTGTCTCCGTAGAAGACCGCATTTCGCGCGGTGCTGCTCGGGTCTAAGGTTTTGCCTGTCCAAAGGACATGGGAAAGACCCCTAATTCGCTCGTGTTCGAGGTGCACAAAGTCGTAGCGCTCGTTCATTTTTTGACGAAGATTTCGAGCCATGGAGATGAGTTGCTCCGCTTTGAAGTGCTCAATCCCAGGGAAGTTTTCCTGCGGATCGACGATGCAGTAGAAATTGCCTCCATAGGCTACGTCCACCTTTAGGGTACCTAGTTCTTCGATTTCGATGTCTAGATTTTCCGCAGCGAGGTAACTTTTTACGTTGGTCAGCTTGACCGATTTCACTTTTTTTCCTTCTTGACGGTACTCTACCAAGACCAAACCCGCAGGGGCTTCCATGCGCAAAAATCCGGGCGTTTTGGGATGGATCAAGCCCTCCTCGATGGCAATGGTGATCGTGCCTATGGTGCCGTGTCCACACATGGGGAGGCAACCTGAAGTTTCGATGAAAAGCACCGAAAAATCATTCTCTGGATTATGTGGAGGGAATAGCATGGAGCCAGACATCATGTCGTGGCCGCGTGGTTCAAACATGAGGCCGGTTCGAATCCAATCCAGGTTATCCAGAAAGTATTGGCGTTTTTCGAGCATGTTGTCTCCTTTCAGAAAGGGTACTCCACCAGAAACCACCCGTACTGGATTGCCACAGGTGTGTGCGTCGATGCAAGAAAAGGTATGGCGTGAGGACATAATTAATTGGGCAAAATTTTAATTAAAGGTAATTGGATTGAAATAAGGTAGAAATACCCGCCGCGGCGGGTCGCTTCGTGAAATAAGGAAATGAAATAGAGTAGAAATATTATTGAAATATACTTCGCTTCGCTTATTGAAATAAGTTGAGATAGAAATTGGTGTTTTTATTTCACCGAGCCGATAGGCTCGGTTTATTTCTACCGTATTTCCACTTTATTTCAATTGAACTATTTAGTTAGATTTCCATTGATTGTTCTCCAAATACCCAGCGGATTTCCATCCTTAAGTGCATCGGGAAGCAGGTCTTGAGGCATGTCTTGGAAGGCAATCGGACGAACAAATCGCTTGATGGCATGGGCACCTACAGAGGTACTGTTGGGGGCAGTCGTAGCCGGGAAGGGGCCGCCATGCTGCATGGCATAGCCTACCTCTACTCCTGTGGGCGCTCCCTTGAAGAGTAGGCGTCCGCATTTTTCTTCGAGAAGGTTGAGTAGCTGGCGTTGCGCTTGAAGTTCTTCGGCCGTCGCCCAAACAGTCACCGTCAGCTGTCCATGGAGTTGGGCAGCGATGTCCTTCAATTCTTGCGCGGATTGGTAAACCACCATTAAGGCAAAGGCGCCGAAGACTTCTTGTTGGAAAAGGTCGTTCTTCAGCCAGTCTGCCGCTTTGATTTCCGCCAAGGCGGGACTGCCGTTGATGAGGTGTGTCGCATCGGCTACTTTCACCCAGTGGAGCTCTTTCCGCGTTTGCAATTCCTCAAGTGCGGAATAGTAGGCTTTCGCAATGCCGGTATGCAGCATGGGCGCAGCTCCAAGTGCGTTCAGTTCGGCGGCAAGTATGTCGGCAAAGTCTTTGGCCTGTGCTTCAGGCACGAAGATCAAGCCCGGGTTGGTGCAAAACTGCCCTGCACCCAAAGTCAGGGAGCCAACAAAAGCCTTGGCCAGTGTATCCCTTTCGGTTTCTAGTTTTTGTGCAAAGGTGAAAATTGGGTTTACCGAACCCATTTCGGCAAAAACTGGAATGGGGTTTTCGCGGCGATTTGCCAGGTCAAAGAGGGCTTTTCCACCAGCGTAGGAGCCCGTAAAGGCAACGGCTTTGGCTAGTGGGTGCTGTACCAGTGCTTGTCCTTCGGGGATGCCGCCTTCCACATGGGTGAAGAGGGCAGTAGGAAGCCCAGATTCGGCAAGGGCTTTATGGATACAGGCGGCCACTTTTCTGGAAGTTTTCGGATGTGCTGGATGTGCCTTGTAGATTACCGGGCAGCCTGCGGCCAATGCAGAGATCGTGTCTCCGCCGGCGGTGGAAAATGCCAATGGAAAATTACTTGCTCCAAAGACGACTACCGGGCCGATTGGAGTTAAAAATCGGCGGATGTCTGCTCGAGGAAGTGGGCTTCGATCCGGCATGGCAGGGTCGATGGTAGCTTCCACCCAGCTCCCTTCGCGGAGCAGGTTGGCAAAAAGCTTGATTTGCCCGGTAGTTCTTCCCAGTTCCCCATTGATTCTACCTTCAGGAAGGTTAGATTCCTTTACCGCCAAAGGGACGATGTCTGCTCGCTGGGATTCCAGAATATCGGCAAGAGTGTCTAGAAAAGCGCCTTTTTCTTTCCCGGGAAGTGATTTGTAGGATAGAAAAGCGGTTTGTGCTGCTTGAAAAATGGAATCGATATGCATGGGTAATTGGATTAATTATTTTAGAAATAGGGTAGAAATAGGGTAGAAATAGGGTAGAAATAGGGTAGAAATAGGGTAGAAATAGGGTAGAAATAAAGCATTTAATCTGTATTTCAATCTTATTTCACGAAGCCCGCCGCGGCGGGCCTACCTACCGTAGGCAGGCGAAGCGCAGTGTATTTCTACCCTATTTCCACTTTATTTCATTTCTGTATTTCTAGTTCATTTTTAAAGAACCGGTCTATTCTTAATTCCGTCCGTGATTATTTTTTCAACCCTCGTTCTTTCTTCCCCGATTAGTGTTAGGCGTGGGGCGCGAACATGTTCCGAGCCGATACCGCAGTGCTGCTCGGCAAGTTTGATGTACTGCACCAACTTGGGGTGAATGTCCAGTTCAAGTAGTGGTAAAAACCAGCGGTAGATGGTGCGGGCTTCTTCGATTTTTCCTTCTTGCACCAAGTTGTAAATGACGACGGTTTCCTTCGGAAAAGCACAAACCAGACCTGCAACCCATCCTACAGCACCCATTAGTAGTTCCTCAAGCGCGAGGGTATCCACCCCGCAAAGGATTTGGAAGCGGTCCCCAAACCGGTTGAACATTCGGGTTACGTTGGAAATGTCACGCGTAGATTCTTTGATGGCTTGGATATTGGGGCAGTCGGCCAGCTCGGCAAACATGTCCAGCGTAACCAAGGTCTTGTAGTCCACAGGATTATTGTAGATCATCATCGGGAGGCGCGTGCTGTTGGCCACGGCCTTGAAGTAGGTCACTACTTCCCTAGCATCTGCACCGTAGCGCATCGGAGGCAAGATCATGAGGCCAGATGCGCCAAGCTCTTCCGCCTTTTTGGCCCAGAAAAGTGCGTCTTGCGTAGCTCCTTCGGCGATGTTGAGGATGACAGGAACTCTACCGTTGACGTAGTTGACTGTCTCGCGGGTGAGTGTGATTTTTTCTTCTTGTGAGAGCACAGAGCTTTCGCCTAGGGTGCCACCCAAAATGATACCATGCACACCGCATTCCAGCTGGAAGTCTAGGTTTTTAAAAAACAGGTTCATGTCCAAACTACCGTCTGCATAAAATTTGGTAGTGACTGCGGGAAATACGCCTTTCCAGTTCATAAGGTGAAATTTAGGGCCAAGGATGGCTGTGAGTGAATTTTTCTTTTTCCAAATCTAGCCCAACAAACGATTAAAATCTCTTCCTGAATTAGTTCATACTAATACTATATTGACAAATAAATACCCGATATCCTTGTTAAAAATCTAATTTCATACCAATTTTAGTTCATGGAGAAAATCATTTCCTTTCAGCTTCCTACCTCCCAACGGGAGTTTGTTCGTTACCAAGAGGATCGGGGAGCACACTTTTACGACAAGCTCCACCAGCATCCGCAATGGCAGCTGACGGTGATTTTGGAGGGAAGGGGGCAGTTTCTGAGTGGTGATTACGTGGGCAGGTTTCAGGCGGGCGATGTATTTTTTTTAGGAGAAAATGCCCCCCATGTTTTCCGAAGTGACGCGGCCTATTTTGAGAAAGCGGCGGGTCTTCAGGTAGCGGGCAACACGCTATTTTTTGATTATGCGGCCCGAGCCAAGGCCTTAGGTGCCTTGGACGAGTTGCAGCCGCTGCAGCGATTTCGGGACTTTGCGGGCCTTTGTTTCCAGCTTCACGGAGAGGTAGCAGAAAAAATCAAGCAGGAATTGAGTGTCTTTGCTGGGTACGAGGGCTTGAGGAGGTTTCAGGCTGCGATTGGGCTACTTTCTTGGGTAGAGCAATCGGGCGAAGACTTGCAGCAGCTCAATACTGGAGGCCAGCTGCTAGGTCTCTCAGAGAAAGATGGGAGCCGAATGAACCGGGTGATGCAGTATGTCTTGGCCAACCGCTTTCAAAAAATCACCTTGGCTGAAGTGGCTGCCGAGGCCCATCTAACCAAGGAAGCATTTTGCCGTTTTTTCAAGCTCCGTACGCGCAAGACCTTTACCCAGTACCTGCTTCAATTACGGATTGATGAGGCGCAAAAGCTGTTGCAGGAGACCGAATTGGGCATTGCAGAAATCGCCTACCGCGTAGGATTTGACAACTTATCTTATTTCAATAGGAGCTTCAAGCGGATCTCAGGAAAAACCCCTCGCGCAGTAAGGGGCTGATTTTTGGGGTTTTGATACCTTTTTCCCGCTAATTGCGTTAAGGTCTACTTATCGGAGAGCTATTTTTTTGAGACTTTTTAAATGTTAAACTTTTTAAGCTGATGGAGAATACAAGAAAACAAATCAACGCGCTATCGTTTCAGGTGGTTGGGGCAGCCATTGAAGTACACAGGCACCTGGGGCCAGGCTTACTGGAGAGCATCTACCAGAAGTGTTTCGCGATTGAACTTTTGGAACGGGGAATTGCTTTCCGGCAGGAAGTAGAAATACCCATTTTATACAAAGGGCACTGGGTTCAGGGCCAGCTGAAGTGCGATTTTTTCGTTGAAAATCTGCTGGTTGTGGAGTTGAAGGCTGTTTCCGAGATTTTGCCCATCCACCATGCGCAGGTGATCAACTACATGAACCTGCTCCAAATCCCCAAAGGCGTTTTGTTGAATTTCAATGTGGTAAATCTATTCAGCCATGGTCAAAAAACTTTTGTAAATAAGTATTTCGGGTCTTTACCTGAGGAGTAACCAACCACATAGACACATAGAGATAAGGATAACCCACATGATGACTATGTGGCTATGTGGTTTCATTCATGAAATTAATCCTATGTGCCTATGTGGTTTCAAACTAAATCTCGGAAATATAAATCAGCTAGGCATTTAGGGAAAGATTTTCTATGTTTCTGGGAGGTAATTCAACCCCGTTCCCCCCTCGCTCTTCCCATGAAAAAATTTGTTCTTTTTCTAGCGCTCTCCCTAGCTTCCCTGACGTCCAATGCCACTGAGCTGGTTCAGTTGATCCAAACCTACCAAGCAGACCGAGGGGCGCTTTCCCGTTTGTATACCAACCGCCTATCGACGGAGTACTTCAATCGAATGGAGTCCTTCACGCAGGACTACCTCAAAACACTTCAAGCACAGCCCTATGCTACGCTTTCTGAAGACGGGAAGATTGATTATGTTCTGTTTCGAAACTACCTAGAAAAAGAGCTGGCCACCCTTGATCTTGACAAGCGGGATTTTATGCAGGTTCAGTCCGCCGTCACTTTTGGCAAACCCCTCGAGGAGTTTGTGGCCGCCCGTCGCCGATCCAAGCAGCCAGATGCACAAGCCTTGGCAGCATCTTGGAATGAGGTAGCCAAAGCAGTAGACGCCCGACTCAAAGCCTTGCCGGCAGCTTCAAAATACGACTCCTGGCAAAAAGCTGATTTGGCCGCTCAAACCGTGGAAAGTTTGCACAAGGTGACCAAAGAAGCCTATGATTTTTACCTTGAATTCGACCCTTCTTTTACTTGGTGGATGCCTGCCCCATGGAAAAAATTGGACGCATCTCTTAAATCCTACGCCAAAGCGTTGCGGGAGCATTATGCCAACTCAGTCAAAGACGATGGCAGCGGCATCATCGGCAAGCCGATAGGGCGTGAGGCGCTTGAAAAGCAGCTGGCCTATGAAATGATCGCCTACAGCCCAGAGGAACTGATTGCGGAAGCAGAAAAGCAGTTTGCTTGGTGTGAAAAAGAAATGCTCAAAGCCTCCAATGAACTGGGCTTTGGCAACGATTGGAAAGCTGCCCTCGAACTCGTAAAAAACACTTACCTCCCTGAAGGTGCTTGGCCGCAGGAGGTGACCCGCCTTGGAGAGGAAGCAATCGACCTAATGGTCAAAAACGACTGGCTCACGGTGCCGCCTTTGGCAATTGAAACCTGGCGCACCAGCATGATTTCTGCAGAGCGTCAGCGCGTGAGCCCATTTTTCTTGGGAGGAGAGGTGATTCAGATTGCCTACCCAACTGCCGAGATGAGCCACGAAGAAAAAATGATGTCTATGCGGGGAAATAACCCGCACTTTTCTCGAGCTACGGTGCAGCACGAACTTATCCCTGGGCACCATTTGCAGCAGTTTATGAACCAGCGCCACATGACCCACCGTCGCCCATTCGGTACTCCATTCTGGACGGAAGGCTGGGCGCTGTATTGGGAGTTTGTGCTTTGGGACCGCAACTTTCCTCGAGACGCCAAGGACAAGGTCGGCATGCTTTTCTGGAGAATGCACCGTGCTGCACGGATTATCTTTTCCCTCAACTACCACCTAGGCAAAATGACGCCTCAGCAATGCATTGATTTGCTCGTTAATCGTGTAGGTCACGAACCTGCCAATGCCGAGGCGGAAGTGCGGCGCTCTTTTGAAGGAAGCTACGGTCCATTGTACCAAATTGCCTACATGATCGGCGCCTTGGAGATCTATGCACTTCGCAAGGAAATGGTGGACTCAGGAAAGATGCCTGAGAAAACATTTCACGACTTGATTCTCACTCAAAACGCCATGCCGATTGAAATTTTGAGGGCCAGGGTCATGGGTAAAACCCTGAATCCAAGCCACAAAGCGAGCTGGAAGTTTTTGGATTAGTACCGTTTAGTATTCCCCAAAAAAGTTAACTTTAGATACAACACTAAACTAGGCACCAATGACGATAGAAAAGAGGAAGCTAGAAGGAAAAAAAGGGGTGAAGGAAATAGGAGACTCCAGCATTGAAGAAGAAATGAAGAAAAGGATTCAGGAATCTTTAGACGACATCGATGCTGGAAGGGTCCATACTTTGGAGGAATTTAAGCAAATGAACAAAGCATGGATGAAGGAAAAAGGTTGGATTTAATCCTAACGGATTCATCCATGCTAAGATTCAAGCAAGAGATTTTCCCCTATTTAGAAAGACATTTTCACCAGAATCGGGTAGTTGAAATCGTAGAAGAGTTATTTGAAAAAGTAAATTCTTTAAGGATTATGCCAAGCAGGGGGGCTATTGATAGGGCCTTTGTTTACAAAGGTCGAGAAGTTCGTTTTTTGATATTTACATCTGGTGATCAATTCGAGATAAAAATCTTGTATTTGATTGATCAACAAAAAACTACTGTTTCAGTAATTGATTTTTTTCCAACAAAAATGAACCCATTGAAGAGGAGGTTCCAATCCTAGTCAAGAATCACTTTCGATTCAATTTTTAGCAGTTCAATTTTTCCGGTTGAATTCGTAAAGCTCTCCAGTGATTGTGAATAGATTTTCCATGTAACTTTATTGCCTCAATCCTTGCTTCATGTGGCCCCAGCTCATCCGTCAATTTCGCCATTACCTCACGTTGGAGCGCTCCCTAAGCGCCAACTCGATTGAGGCCTATACGCGGGATGTACAAAAGCTAGCCGACTACGTTGCGCGGGAGTTTCCCGCAAAAACGCCCCTTGAACTGGAGCTAGAACACTTACGCAGGTTTGTTACGGCCTTGGCGAAATTGGAGATTTCGGCCTACTCCCAAGCACGCATCATTTCGGGCATCAAGGCCTTCTACCGTTTTTTGATGTACGAGGATCGCATCACAGAAGATCCCGCCCAGCTGCTCGAAGCACCCAAATTGGGCCGAAAGCTGCCCGATACCCTCAGCTTTTCCGAAATCGAATCCCTGCTTGAAGCCATTCCGCTCGGCGAACCCGAAGGGCACCGCAACAGAGCCATGTTGGAAATGCTCTACAGCTCCGGCTTGCGGGCAAGTGAACTGGTGGAACTCAAAAAAAGCCAGGTATTTGGCGACGTAGGCTTCCTAAGGGTGGTGGGCAAAGGCAATAAGGAGCGCTTGGTGCCTATAGGCAAAGACGCCCTCCGCTACATGAAACTGTATGAAGAACATATTCGGAATGTCCAGCAGCCTGCAAAGGGGCACGAAGAGTATGTCTTTCTCAACCGGAGAGGACAGAAATTGACCCGCGTGATGCTATTTTTAATTATCAAAAAGGCTGCAGCACAGGCTGGAATCGAAAAAAGTATCAGCCCCCATACCTTTCGCCATTCCTTTGCCACACATTTGATTGAAGGAGGGGCGGATTTGCGAGCAGTTCAAGAAATGCTAGGCCATGAAAGCATCACCACCACCGAGATCTATACCCACCTGGACAGGGATTACCTCAGACAGGTGCTCACCGAGTTTCATCCAAGGAAGTAACTAGTTAGTCCCTACCTGCTTGCAGGGAATCCACTAGGGCTTTTACTTGCAGGTCTCCAAACCCATAGACTCCAGCCTGACTAGTGAATTCTTGAAAGAGTAGTGGGAAGTCAGTTATCCCACGTTCCAAAATCCCATGAAGGATTCGCTCCGGCTTGCCCAAGCCATGAATACTAGGCAGTCGGTCCACCTGCGCCTGGCAGACTTCCTCGAGGGAGTTGAAGCAGGGGGAAGAATGGAGCGAGAGTTTTTTGAAGGCTTCCCAATCTTCTCTTTGGAAGTCTTGCCAAAGGGTTTTTCCTAGGGCTACATCCGAAGGGTGAAATGGAATTCGCGCCAGGTAGGCTTTTTCTAGTGCAGCTGGAGTAGCTTGGCCAAATCCAGCCCATCGGTCTCCTACAGGTGGGGTAGGAGGAAAAACACGAAATAGGTGGATGCCTTGGATATCGGCAAGCAAGGAAAGGATAAACCAGAGGTTGACCTGACAGAATAGATCGTCCTCAAACCAAAGGCAAACAGCTGTTCCTTTCGGGATAACCTGCACTCGCTCGATTTCTTGAATGGTCTTCTGCGAATACTCCTCCGCAGCGACATTGTAACTTGACTTGATAAAATCCGTGCGTGTTTTCCAAAATTCCCCCAAAGTATCACCCTGTACCGGCCCCACCAGGAGCGCCTCCCTCACCACCAGCTGGGATTGAAAATAGGATGCCCCTTGGAGTTGCTTAGAAAGGTGGTCTCCATTTAAGACATGAAGGGTGGGAATCATTTGTTGTAGTTGGCCAAACCAAGCAATGGGGCAGGATCCGGGCAGTTTTGGCGGTAGTAGTCCAGGTCTTTTTCAGCCGCTACACCGGGATAATCACCCCAGAGCTCACCTAAGTCCCAAATCAACTGGAAGTGGAGGTGTGGTGGCCAGTCCCCGTTTTCTGGGAATGGACCGATTTCACAAAGCTGTTCTCCGGCGGCAACTTCTCGGCCCAGTTCGAACTGTGCCAAATTTACCCTACTCAGGTGGCCATACAGGCTATACAAGGTCTTACCGGCCAGCTCGTGGGAAAGAATCAGCGTAGGTCCATAATTGCCAAATCCGCGGTTGTCTTGAAAGCTGTGAACCTTCCCATCAAGGGGAGCAAAAACAGGGCTTCCTGCCGCTGCCCAAATATCCACGCCCAAATGAATGTTGCGGAAGTCTGCGGCTGCAGTGGCAAACACTTCACTTCTGCGATAGATGGCCCTTTTTTCGAGGTAGCCCCCAATGCCATACTTTTTTCCAGCCTGCTGAAGTTTTCCAAATACAAACGCATTAAAGCTCGCTGTGTCACTTAGATCAACTGCTGCAAGGGCCTCGTTTGCTTCACTAAAGTCCAAAGAGAGCGTATTTTCTGGGGTAAGGAGCTCTCCCAAGAGGGGGGAGAAGTTCATATCCGAGCCGTTGATTGTTGGTGACATGCAGTAGGTTTGGGTATCGATTTTTCTAGTTGCGGGATGAATTTAGGCATTAAGCGAGGCAACTCCAATCTAGGGTTCGCCTTCTATGGACCGAAGTGGGTAAACTTCCCTAGTTTTCCCTTTCCCCTTCAGATATTTTTTCTAATTTTACGCCAATTTGGACCTAAGTAATTTCTAATTCTCCCCTCCCCATGCCTAAAAATAGTAGCATCAAGCACGTACTCATCATTGGCTCAGGCCCTATCGTGATTGGACAAGCGTGTGAGTTTGATTATGCAGGTTCCCAAGCCTCCCGATCGCTTCGTGAGGAAGGCATCACGGTGACGCTGATCAACTCCAACCCAGCGACGATCATGACGGATCCAGTGACTGCAGATCACGTCTATTTGCTACCGCTAGACAAGAAGTCTATCCGAAAAATACTCACCGACCACCCCGATATCGATGCGGTACTACCCACCATGGGAGGACAAACGGCCCTCAACCTGGCCATAGACTGCGACAAGGCGGGAATTTGGAAAAATTTCGGTGTGGAAATGATCGGCGTCGACATTGACGCCATCGATACGGCAGAGAATCGGGAGAAATTCAAAGCCTTGATGGAGAAAATCGGCGTTGGCGTCTGCAAAGGCGATACAGCTACCTCCATGCTTCAGGGAAAAGAAATTGCCCAAGAAATTGGCTTCCCACTCATCATCAGAGCTTCCTATACGCTTGGAGGAGCAGGAGGTGCTTTTGTTGAAAAAGCAGAAGATTTTGAACATTACCTCTCAGTAGGTCTTCAGGCTTCCCCAGTACACGAAGTGCTCATTGAGCAAAGTATCATGGGCTGGAAGGAATACGAGCTGGAGGTGATGCGTGACAATATTGGCAACATGATTGTCATCTGTTCGATCGAGAATTTTGACCCCATGGGGGTACATACAGGGGATTCCATCACGGTAGCACCGGCGATGACACTTCCTGATACGGTTTACCAGCGCATGCGCAACTTTGCCATCACGATGATGAATAGCATCGGCAATTTTGCCGGAGGCTGCAACGTGCAGTTTGCGGTTAGCCCAGACAACCAAACCATCATCGGCATCGAGATTAACCCGCGTGTATCGCGCTCTTCTGCCTTGGCCTCCAAAGCCACGGGATATCCTATTGCGAAAGTGGCAGCAAAGTTGGCCATCGGCTACAACTTGGATGAACTCTCCAACTCCATCACAGGTACGACTTCGGCCTATTTTGAGCCTTCCATTGACTACGTGATTGTGAAGATTCCACGTTGGAACTTTGACAAGTTTAAAGGAGCTGACCGACGTCTCGGACTCTCCATGAAGGCGGTAGGTGAAGTAATGGGCATTGGGCGCAACTTCCAAGAGGCCCTACAAAAAGCCTGTCAGTCACTAGAAATTAAACGAAACGGCCTAGGAGCCGATGGCAAAGAACTCAAAGACCAGGCTCAAATCCTCTACTCTTTGGCCAATCCAAGTTGGAATAGATTGTTTCACGTCTATGACGCCTTCAAACTTGGCATCTCCTTCCGAACCATTCACGATTTGACCAAGATCGACAAGTGGTTTTTGAAGCAAATCGAAGAGCTTATCCACTTGGAAGCAGAGATTAGCAAATACAAGCTGGAGACTATTCCTCGCGAATTGATGGATGAAGCCAAGAAAAAAGGCTACGCAGATCGTCAAATTGCCCACTTATTAGACTGCTTAGAAAGTGACGTGTTTCACAAGCGCTACGAAGAAATGGGCATCAAGCGGGTGTACAAACTGGTAGATACCTGTGCGGCAGAGTTTGCTGCTCAGACTCCCTACTACTACTCCACCTTTGGGGAAGAAAACGAATCCATCCGTAGCGAGAAAAAGAAAGTGGTGGTCCTCGGTTCTGGCCCCAACCGTGTCGGTCAGGGAATTGAGTTTGACTACTCCTGCGTGCATGGGGTTTTGGCGGCCAAAGAATGTGGCTACGAAACCATCATGATCAACTGCAACCCAGAGACGGTATCCACGGATCCGGATGTGGCCGATAAGCTTTATTTTGAGCCGGTCTTCTGGGAGCATATCTACGAAATTATCCTTCAGGAAAACCCTGTTGGCGTCATCGTACAGCTCGGCGGACAGACTGCCTTGAAGTTGGCGGAAAAGCTTTCCAAATACGGTATCAAAATCATCGGAACCAGCTACGAAGCCCTGGATTTGGCAGAAGATAGAGGCTTATTTTCTACACTTTTGAAGGAAAATAATGTGCCTTATCCTGAGTTTGGTACCATTCACAATACCGATGAAGCATTAGAGCTTTGCAAAACGATCGGATTCCCCTTGTTGGTGCGCCCTAGCTACGTGCTTGGTGGACAAGGGATGAAGATTGTGATTAACGAGAAGGAATTGGAGGAGCACGTAGTCAACGTACTTCGCGATATTCCAAATAACGAGATTCTCCTAGATCACTTCTTAGAAGGGGCTATCGAAGCCGAAGCGGATGCAATCTGTGACGGGGAAAATGTCTATATCATCGGCATCATGCAGCACATCGAGCCTGCGGGTATCCACTCTGGAGACTCTTATGCAGTGCTTCCTCCGTACAATTTGGGGGATTTGGTGGTGCGTCAGATTGAACTCTACACCAAGAAAATTGCACTAGCGCTGAAGACCGTAGGTTTGATCAACATGCAGTTTGCCATCAAAAATGACAAGGTGTACGTGATCGAGGCCAACCCAAGAGCGTCTCGTACGGTGCCGTTTATCTGCAAGGCCTACCAAGAACCTTACGTCAACTATGCCGTAAAAGTGATGTTGGGTGAAAACAAGGTGACGGACTTTGACTTTAAGCCAGTCAAAAAAGGCTATGCAATCAAGGAACCCGTATTCTCCTTCCACAAGTTTCCGAATGTCAATAAGGAGCTCGGCCCAGAAATGAAATCTACCGGGGAAGCGATCTACTTTATCGACGATTTGATGGATGATTTCTTCTTGAAAATTTACGCGGAGCGCAACATCTACTTGAGTAAATAAAGGACCCTAACTAAAGAACCCTCTTGATAAAATTTTTCCTCATCGTACTTGGCGTAGGCTGGCTTTTGGGTCAGTTGCTACGCTATTTTCTCCGCTCCAAACTGGCTCAACTTGCCCGTCGGGTCAACGAGGCAGCCATGGAGCAGCAGCGTGCCCAGCAGCAAGCGCAGCGCCCCAAGGAGGGTGTTCATGTGGATTTTATTCCCAAAGAGAAAATTCCGAGACGTAAAAAAGAGGTTGAAGGGGGCGAATACGTAGACTACGAAGAAGTGAAGGATTGACCTTCACTTTTTTTATGCCCGGCGTTTGCACCAGAAGAGCTTGTATCCGCGTGCCGTTTGGGTGCCAATGAGGTAGTCTGTACCTCCGTCTTTTAGTCCCCATTTCTTTTTCAACTCGGCAGCACCCAGGGAATAGTTGCGGCAGATCACGTTTGCTTTCCCCTCCGGAAAAGCCTCGAGCAGCTCCTGCTTTCGCGGCGATAGTTCCCGTACCACCTCAAAAATGCGGCCTGGAAGGGGATCGGGCAGGACATCACTGCTGTAGAGGTGGCTGTGTTGGGCAAGCTTTTTTACCCCATAGCGCGCACCAAAGAGTTTGAATGCTCCTGCCTTCAATATACCTGCAGAAGGCTCAATGAGGTAGGCCCCAACTTCCCCATAGCTCGACTCCGCTCCTGCTTCTTCTGAGGGCTCAAAGCAAAAGGGGGCCAGGTCGCTATCCAGTTCTACGACTTCCACTGTTTTAGGGGTAGTGCTTTTTTGGCTGTTCCAGCGTAGAAGAACCTCTTTGACCTCGTTTTTGACCGAGACGATTTGGATCTGCTGTACCTCTGGGAGCTCGGCCCAGGCCTGTGCAAGGTCGAGCATGGGCGATACTTTGAGTAGGATGCGTTGGGTTTTGCTTTTCAGCAGGGGCCATGCGCTAACCAAGTCAGGTTCGCAGTCCCGTAGTTTGAAAAGCTTTTGGTTGCCTGTTCCACGTCGTGCAGGATCGGCATAGATGAGGTCTAGGGGCTGCGTAAACTCCGCCAGAAAGGCAAGTCCATCACCGGCATGGAAGGTGAATTTGCCTGGTGAGAGTAGTGATAGGTTGTGCTGGGCAAGTGCAAAAAGCTCGGGCTGCCGCTCGCAGTAGACGCCTTCGGCAAAGTCAGTAGCGAGCTGGTAAAAGTCCACACCAAAGCCACCTGTGAGGTCCATCATCCGTTGGCCAGACTCATTTTTCGCCTTGAAGGCGGCGGTTTCTTCGCTCGAACTCTGCTCTAAGTTAATTGAGGCGGGAAAAAGCAGGTCTGGACGGGCCGTCCAAGAAGGTAATTTCTTCGCCACTTTTTGGCGGGCAGAAATCTGCTGTACAGCAAATTTCAGGTCGAAGGATACTTTTCCTTGGTACTTAAACAAGACGCGCTCAGGGGCATCGTGAAGATGTTCCTGCACAAACTGGGCAGATTCGGGCGTAGCTGCGTCAAGGTAGGGCATTAGACCAATCCTTTTTCCAAGAGGTATTCGGCGATCTGTACTGCGTTGGTAGCAGCTCCTTTGCGAAGGTTGTCTGCTACAATCCACATATTGAGTGTGTTGGCTTGGGATTCGTCTCGGCGCAAGCGGCCCACAAATACCTCGTCTTTTTTGTGTGACGTAATCGGCATGGGGTAAATAAAGTTGGCCGGATCGTCTTGAACGATGATACCCGGCGCATTTTCGAGTAGCTGCCGCACTTCTGCCAGGTCAAAATCCTGTTTGAACTCCACGTTCACCGCTTCGGAGTGGCCGCCCATCGTAGGGATGCGTACCGTCGTGGAGGTCACCTGAATGGAGTCGTCGCTGAAGATTTTCTTGGTTTCCTTGATCATCTTCATTTCCTCCTTGGTGTAGCCATTGGGTTGGAATACGTCGATGTGGGGAAGGACATTGAGGTCAATTTTGTGGGGGTACACCATGTCTGGTGTTCTTCCCTCGCGTTCGGCCATCATCTGGTCCACGGCGGCTTTGCCGGTGCCTGTTACGGATTGGTAGGTGGAAACCACGATGCGTTTGATGCCGTAGCGCTGGCGCAAAGGCTCCAAGGCCAAGACCATCTGTATAGTGGAGCAATTGGGGTTGGCAATGATTTTATCGCTTGCGGTGAGTTCCTTGGCGTTGATTTCGGGCACGACCAGTTTTTTGCTGGGATCCATTCTCCAAGCGGAGGAGTTGTCAATGACTACCGTGCCTACTTCGGCAAACTTCGGGGCCCATTCCAAGGAGGTGCTGCCCCCTGCGGAGAAGATGGCAATTTCGGGACGAGAAGCTACGGCTTCGGCGAGGCCGATGATCGTATGCTGTTTGCCTCGGTACTCCAGCTGCTTTCCTACCGATCGCTCGGAAGCCACGAGTAGAAGCTCGTCGTAGGGGAAGTGGTGTTCTCCAAGCACTTCAAGGATTTCGGTGCCTACCAGTCCGGTGGCGCCAATTACAGCCAGTTTCATCGATTGTTCGGTTTTGTTGGTTTGGGTGGGTAAAAATACGTACTGCAGCCCATCATGTTGCCGGGATTTTCAGAAAACATTTTAGGAAGCGATAAGTTTTGCCCGATTATTATTTATCTTCCTCTACTTTTTAAGCTAGCCTATGATACCATTTTTTCCTCGTGTAGGACTTCTGTTCCTGCCTATCCTCCTGCTTTTTTCATCGGGCCTTCAGGCCCAAACGCAAGGTTTTGAAATGCCTTTTCGGATTGTTGTTTTCCCAGAACCCTTTCTTCCCGACTGGTATGCCAATGAGGTGCGAAGCACTTCTTCCCGGATCTTTCGCTTGGCTACAGGGGGCATGCAAGGAACTGCTGCCTTGGCTGTGCAGCCCCTCACCACCTTTACTGGGCAGCTGTGGGTACGTCTTTCTCCCAAAGGGATGACTAGGCCTACGGTGACTTTTTGGGCGCGAGCCCTGAGAAACGGAACAGGCAGCCGCCCAGCGCTAGTGCACAGCTCCTGGTCCGGTACACGTATGGGGCCCTATATAACTCGTGCGGCTGTAGGGCAGCCAGGACAGTTTGCCAATGCCACGCAAGACTTTCTCAAGTTTGAGCTCTCCGTACCTGCACAATTTGCCTCTTTTGAAGAAGTATACCTACGCCTGGAGGTGGGTCCAGGACTGGGAACAGGCTCGGTGGCGCGCTGGGTCATGGATGAGTTTACCTTGGAAGACCTGGTGGTAGATACAATTGCTCCGAAGGTGCATGCGGTCAAAGGGTACGACGAAAAAGAGCTTTGGCTAACTTTTTCTGAGCCGATCGATCCGGTTTTTGCCCTTCTTCCTCCTGCCTATCGGTTGGATGGGGAAGCACCCGTGGAGGTTCGTGGCTTGAACGACTCGACGGTAGTACTCAAGATGCAGGGAGCCCTCCAGGAAGAAAAAGGCTATGCACTGCTTATCCAGCAGTTGCCTGACCGCAGTGGCAATTTTCTTCGCGACACCTTGGTCACTCTTCATTACACAGATCCAACAGCCTTTGCTTTCAAGTCTTTGGTGCTCAACGAGCTGATGCCGGCACCTCGGCTAGACCAAGACCTACCCTTTGTTGAGTACGTAGAGCTGCTAAATATCATGAAGAAAGAGCTCCGCTTGGGAGGGATTGCCTTTTCGACCTCCACTAGCAGCACTGTATTGCCGGAGTATTGGATTCAGCCAGGGGAATTTTTGTTGCTTTGTGCAGCAGCTCAGGCGTCCCAACTCCAGGGTTTTGGAAAGGTATTGCCCCTGCCTTCTTGGCCAACCTTGAGTAACGCAGGGAGCGTGCTGAGTTTGCAGACTCCTGAGGGACAGCTCATCGATCGGCTCGAATACCGTAGTTCCTCCTGGGGAGGGGCTGAGTTTGCCGACGGCGGCTACAGCTTGGAGCTCCCCGATCCGCTTTACCGCTGTGAAGGCTCGGCTTTATTGCTGCCGTCCAATGACCCCAAACGAGGCACGCCGGGCAGGCAAAATGCACGCTTCTCGCCCACAAAAGACCCAGGGCCGCTGCTGGTCGAACTCGCTTTTTTTAGGCATCCTAGCCAGGTTGAGTTGGTGTTGAATCAGGCTATTTTCCCGGTGGAAACTACCGCTCCCTTTTCCTTTTCTCCCTCCCTGTCGGCGGACTCGAGTTGGGTATTCTCTTCAGGTAGTCGGGTCGGGATCTCCTTGGCTACTCCAGCGCAGCCAAGCCGTGTCTATGCCATGCGTGCGGCAGCCCTTCAGCGCTGCGTGGGCGCGCCTTCTGATATCGCCGTCCAGCTGGTGCTAGCAGAGATCCCGCTACCCGGAGAGCTCATCTTGAACGAATTGCTAGTTGAGCCAAGAACTGGTGATCCTAAGTTTGTGGAACTACACAATACCTCTGAAAGTAAGTTTCTTTCCCTAACTGGATGGGCTTTGGCCAACCGGAATGAGGCGGGCGAACCGAGTCAAAAGCGGCAATTTGGAACCGAGGGAGCCCTGCTCGCGCCAAAAGGCTATTTGGCGGTGACTGATGATGTCAATCGGCTGAGATTGAGCTATCCCAAATCGGGTGCGGGTAATTTTTTTCAGCTTTCCAGCCTGCCAAGCTATCCCATTTCCGGAGGAACCGTCTTGCTACTCTCCGGACTTGGGGAGGTGGTGGAGGAGCTGCCCTATGGCTCGGACTGGCATCATCCCTTGCTTCGAAGTACGAAAGGAGTGTCCTTGGAGCGGATCTCGGGCTCGGCGCCAGTAGGATTAGTGGCCAACTGGCATTCTGCAGCTAGCAGTGAGGATTATGCCACGCCAGGGCGTAAAAACTCGACTGTGCTAGAAGGAGAGATGGATGCGGGACTACTTCAGATAGCACCACTGGTATTTGATCCGGAGGGCAGCAGCGGACCTACGTTTACTACAATTCGCTATGTGCTGGAAGAAGTGGGTTGGGTAGGTAGCTTTCGAATCTACGGTGCTGGGGGGCAGCTGGTGCAGGTGCTCGGAGAAAATCAGCTGTTGGGAAGGGAGGGTCTGTATGCCTGGACGGGTACGGATGCTGCTGGAAATCGAGTTAGGCCGGGATACTACGTGCTGGTAGCGCAACTCTTTGATTTAGCTGGTCGAGTTCGTGTGATTAAAAAAACCGTGGTAGTGGCTGCGGTGATGTAAAGCAAACTAGATCGGATAAAATTTTGAAAAGAGCGGCATTATTACCCAAAAATGACTAAATCGAGAATCGCTGGCTTTTGTTTGGCATTTGCGACAGACAGCCGTATTTTAGGACTTCAATTTTAGAAAAGGTCTCAATAATTAACTTTTAACTAGGAACGTATGAGTAAGGAAGAAAAAACCGCGTATTCCAGAGATGAGCTCAAAGAATTTGAGGACATCATTCTCCAGAAGTTGGCCTTAGCAAAAGAGGAGCTTAATTCCTTGAAAGAGACCTTGAGCAAAAAGAATGATAGTGGCACGGACCATACTTCTTCCACGTCCAAGCTTCTTGAGGATGGAGCGGACACCTTGGAAAGAGAAAGTTTAAACCAGTTGGCGGCCCGTCAGCAGAAGTTCGTGATCAACTTAGAGAATGCGCTCATTCGTATCAAAAACGGCACGTATGGGGTTTGCGTTGATTCTGGAAAGTTGATTTCCAAGGAGCGCTTGAAGGCTGTGCCACACACCATGCATTCGATTGAAGCAAAACTGGCTAAAAAGTAAGCGTGGATTTTCTGCATCGTCATATTGAGGCACTTATTTTCTGTGCGCCTGAACCGCTTTCGGCAGCTGAGCTAGTTAGCTCCTTGAGCGAAATGTTTGGCGCAGAGGTGCCCATGGACGATGTGCTGTCTGCCTTGGACGAGTTGGCCAAAAAATACCAGCAGGAGGACGTCTCTTTTGCCTTGGAGCACTTGGGTGGGGGGTATCAGTTTTTGACTAAGCCTGCTTACCAGCCGAGTATTCGCATCCTTTTGCGGCAGCAGTCGCAAAAAAGACTTTCTTCTGCACAGCTTGAGACCTTGTCCATCATTGCCTACAAGCAGCCCCTCACCAAGGGTGAAGTGGAGCAAATCAGGGGTGTTTCCTGTGATTATTCGTTACAGAAGCTGCTAGAAAAAGAGTTGGTGGTGATCCAGGGGAAGTCGGATGGTGTGGGTAGGCCCCTCATTTACGGGACTTCGCCGAAGTTTATGGACTATTTTGGGATCAACTCCCTGCAGGATCTGCCACAGCCCAAGGATTTTTCACAACCTGAGCATCAGATCGGCGAAGAAAAAGATTAATCCAATCGTTTTACTTTAGCGAGTCGGGAGACCAAGAATTTTTTCCCTGTGTCTATTTCCTCACAGAGGATGCGCGTG
>JBIIFN010000120.1:0-6973 GCA_044237325.1 Algoriphagus sp. | reverse complement strand
CATTGCCTCCTTGACATTTGGAGCGACGCGTTCCTTTCAAATGCGTGACTACGCCACCAAAGCCACTAAAGTTGAGCTAGCACTTAGTCATGGCAGTTTGCTGCTAATGAGTGGAGAGAGCCAACACTTTTGGGAGCACCAGCTGCCAAAGACCAAAAAAATACAAGCTCCTCGAATCAACCTGACTTTTAGAAAGCTAGGCTAAACGAGGAGCTTGCTGTGTTTTTATTTGCTAACTGTTGTTTTGACTTAGTCTACCAACCAGAGGTAATCTCCATAGCCTGCTGCTTGCATCTCCGTCTTGGGAACAAAACGCATGGCAGCGGAATTCATGCAGTAGCGAAGCTTGGTTACTTCTGGTCCGTCATAGAAGACGTGGCCCAAGTGGCTGTTGCCGAGTTTGCTGCGCACTTCTACGCGAGTCATGCCCAAGGTTCGGTCTACAGGCTTGTCGATCACACGGGCATCGATGGGCTTTGAAAAGCTCGGCCATCCAGATCCTGATTCGTATTTGTCTTTGGAACTGAATAGGGGAGCCCCGGTGACTATGCAGACGTAGATGCCCTCTTCTTTATTGCTGTTGTATTCGTTGTTGAAGGCAAACTCCGTAGCCCCTTCCATGGTCACTTCGTATTGGAGTTCGTTTAGTTCCTTTTTTAAGGTGCTTTTTGCGGGAGCAGGGTATTTTTTTGCGGATAGCTCTGGCCAGTGCTTTTGAATGAAGGCATCTCTGCCTGATCCGCGGCGGTAATCGTAGTAGTCTTGCGGGCTCTTTTTATAGTAATCCTGGTGGTAGTCCTCGGCAGGATAGAAATTTGTAAACTTGATGATGGGGGTAGCTACTGGCTTGGAAAATCGTTTGGACTGATCCAAGCGCTTTTTACTTTCCTCAGCTACCTTTTTTTGTTGGTCGTTGTGAAAGAAAATGGCTGACTCGTACTGAGTTCCTCGATCAAAAAAAGAACCCCCTACATCGGTAGGATCGTAGGTTTGCCAGAAGATGTCTACCAGTTCTGCATAGCTGATCACTTCTGGATCAAAGGTGATCTGTACTGACTCTCGGTGGGAGGTCTTTCCTCCTGCAACCTCTCCGTAGGTTGGATTTTTTTCTTTTCCTCCAGCATAGCCAGATACCACGGAGATCACCCCGTCTAGGTCTTCAAATGGTGCTTCTACACACCAGAAGCAACCTCCTGCAAAGGTGGCTACTTGTTGATTGGCAGAAAAAACTTCCTTTGGGGTATCTGCTGAGGTGGTATTCTCCTGGGAATCAGTGGCAGAAGGTCCCCCGCCACAAGCAAGGAATAGGGAGGCGATGATGGCAATCATGGGATAGGAAAGTTTGGTCTTGTAACGCATGTATTCTCGTGAAAAGCAAGGTGGTGTACCGCTGAGTTTGTACGTAACCCAATGGATAACTCGGAAGGTAGGGGAGCTGTTTTCGAATGTAGCACAATTTTTTGTAAGGCTTTTTTTTAAGGTGACGCTTTGTAAGGCTGATTTTTATCAGTTCGACCCCGCATTTTTGATGAAAAAAGGGGAAGAATTCAAGAAGTCTTTTAGATTTGTAGAGGTTGCACCGATGCACATTTTCTCTATGACCCTACTGACAAAGCATTTATTCGCCTTACTATATATGTCTCTACTAATGAGCTGTCTACCTTTAACCGTAGCCGCACAGGAAGCGGGTTTCGTCCCATTATTTGATGGGAAGACATTGAATGGATGGCAAGGCAATACGGGTTCCTACCAAGTTTCCAACGGGACGATTCTGATTGTTCCTCAAGGCGGTGGTGGGGGCAACCTCCTCACAGAAAAAGAATACGGAGACTTTGTCCTTCGTTTTGAGTTTCAACTTAGCCCTGGAGCCAATAATGGCCTTGGCTTTCATGCGCCGTTGACTGGTGATGCAGCCTATGTAGGGAAGGAACTTCAGATTTTGGATAGCGAGCACCCGAAATATGCCACGCTACAAGCCTATCAATACCATGGATCCCTTTATGGTGTGATTCCTGCCAAACGTGGGCATTTGCTTCCTACAGGAGAATGGAACCAGCAGGAAGTTCGGATACAACATCCCTACGTCACCGTGACTTTAAATGGCGTGGTGATCCTCGAAGGGAACTATCTGGAAGCAAGCAAAAATGGCACCCTAGATAAGAAAGACCACCCAGGCCTCCAACGCAATCGGGGTCACCTTGGATTTTTAGGCCATGGAGATGTGGTCAGTTTTCGCAACATACGACTTAAAGAATTACCTTAAACCCAAGCCTTATCCCCCGTTTACCCATGAAAAAAAATTATCAAGTAATCGACAGAAGAGATTTTTTTAAAAAAGCAGCCCTAGGCGTGGCTGGCCTTTCCTTGGCCCCTTCGCTTTTGGCGAATGTCCCCGCCACCGGCAAACTTAGAACCGTGCACATCGGACTTGGTGGAATGGGCATGGAAGACTTAAAAGCCATCGCAAGCCATGCTAGTGTGGAAGTTGTGGGGCTTTGTGACGTAGACACCAATGCCTTGAGCAATGCTACAGCTTTGTACCCTCAGGCAAAAACCTACAGCGACTACCGCCTCCTTTTGAAAGAAATGGAAGACCAGTTTGATGCGGTGGTTGTTTCGACTCCAGATCATACCCACGCACCTGCTTCCTTGAAGGCAATGGAAATGAACAAGGCGGTTTACTGTCAAAAGCCTCTCACGCACCACGTTACTGAAGCGAGGAAAATGAAAAAAATGGCTGAGGATAAAAACCTGGTCACCCAAATGGGTATACAAGTGCACTCCTTTTACGATTACAAGTTGGCTACGCTGCTTATCCAGTCAGGTATTATTGGCAAGGTGCATACCGTACGCGCCTGGTCTCCTAAAAACTGGGGATTTGATGGTGAAGAGCCCAAAGGAAGTGATGCGGTACCAAGCAATTTGAATTGGAACCTATGGCTAGGTACAGCTGCAGAGCGGCCATACAAAGAGGGCGTATACCATCCGGGCAACTGGCGAAAGCTATTGGACTATGGCTGTGGTACCTTAGGTGACATGGGCGTTCATATTTTTGACACACCTTACAATGCCTTGCAGCTTGATGTGCCCAAAACCATCGTCAACGAATGCCGCAAGCCTACAGGTTTTGGCTTTCCTGAAAATAACATCGTGACCTACGAATTTCCTTCTACTCCCTACACGGCTGACACGCTAAAGTGGGTATGGTACGATGGACCTGGGGCTCCTGCATCTCACGAAGACCTACGTTTACCGAATGGAGACAAGTTGCCTGACCAGGGAGCCATGTTTATGGGTGAAAAAGGGAGATTATTGCTTCCGCATTTTCAGCAGCTACCTCGATTGATTGTGGACGGCGCTTACAAACAGTTTGATGTGGCGCAATTCAATCTAGGAGCGCCAGTGAAGGATTATGTAGGAGAAAGTAAAAAGCATTACCACCAGTTTGTGGATGCCTGCCTAGGCAATGCCACCTGCAGCGCTCCTTTTTCCTATGCTGCCCGCTTGACTGAAACCATCCTGCTAGGGGTGATTGCAGGTAGATTTCCCAATCAGACCCTGCATTGGAATAGTAAAAAAGCAAAGTTTGCCGAGAAAAAAGCAAACAAGTACCTGGACGGTAAGTACCGAAAGTTTTAAGCTGCTCAGGGATAGCCATTTTTCAAGTTCCTGCTCAAGACCCTTGCTTGCTCTACTTTTTCTGAAAGTAGAGCAAGCAAGGTCAAAGGATAGGACTAGATTTTTCCTTCCAAGTAAAGGGATCGTTTTTAGTTAATTTTCTAATATTTAGACAAATGAAGGATTTCTGGAATGCACGGTACCAAGCTGAGGCCTATGCCTATGGAGTATGTCCAAGCGTGTTTTTTAGTGAAGAAATCAGAAAATGGAACCCAGGAAAAGCACTTTTTCCTGCCGAGGGAGAAGGTAGAAATGCGGTTTATGCGGCAACACTCGGGTGGGAGGTTTCTGCTTTTGACCTTAGTGAATCGGGTAGAGACAAAGCGCTACAGCTAGCTGCTCAAGCGAGTGTACAGATTGACTATTCGGTCACTCCTTTAGAAGAGTTTGACGCAACTAAAGAGAGTTATGATGCGCTGGTATTGGTCTATGCCCATTTTCCTGCTTCAAGCCGTAAAGAGTTTCATAAAAAGTTGGCGGGCTACCTAAAGCCGGGGGGGCTTTTGCTTGTAGAAGGGTTTTCCAAACAGCACGTGCACTACCAGGCTGTGAATGATAAAGCGGGAGGCCCCAAAGATCCTAGCATGTTATTTTCAAAGGAGGAGCTGCTTCAGGATTTTGAGGGATTTGATTGCCAACTTTTACAAGAAGACGTGGTGCAGCTCAACGAGGGGCTTTACCATGTTGGTGAATCGGCAGTGGTACGGCTGGTGGCGACCAAGAAAGTGTCTTCATAGGAGGGGAGTTATTAATTCCAGTAGGCGAAACTCTTGTATAAATAAATTGAAGTCCAATTAAGTGAGCTGTGGACCGTGGTCTGTCGACCGTTAGCGATTATCCGTATTGGTAAACAAGTAAGCTTAGCTGCAGATATGATTGCGGATAATCATTTTTATTTTTTTCAACTGCTTTCTTTCCTTAGGGAGGAAGCCTCTATTTTTTTAGCTTATGGAACCAATACAACGTAGCTGCCGCTATTGTGGTAGCACCCTGAGGGGGAGGCAAGACAAAAAATTTTGTGATGATGGGTGTAGAAATACCTACAATAATCAGCAGCAAGGGCAACAAAGCAATTTGATGCGCGCCATTCACCGTATTTTAAGAAAAAATAGGGTGATTCTACTTTCAAAACTGCCTGAGGGGAGCAATCGGGTTAAAGTCAGCAAGGATTGCTTAATGAGGGAGGGTTTTGATTTTCGTTACATTACGCATAGCTATTTCCTTCCTCTTGGAAAGGAGCATCGCTTCTGTTACGAAATAGGATATTCTGCCATTGAAGGAGATTGTTTTTCTATAATGAGAGAAAAATCAAAGGATTAATAGATCCTTTAGCTTAGGCTGACTTGAATAGTTCTTCAAAAAGCTTGTCGTTGACCACTGCCACACCTCCTAATAAGCCTACGTCTTTACCCAAGTGGTACAGTGCTAGCTGTGTTTTTTCCCGGGACTTGGCCATGCTGTAGATATTCAAGGCCTGTTGTATGGGGGTCAATAGGTACTGTTTGGCCTCGGCCACGGCCCCGCCAATGATGATTAACTCGGGGTTGAGTAATTGGATTAACATGGAAATTCCTCTACCGAGGTTGAGGCCCACTTCAGATAAGATGGTGATGGCACGCTGATCTCCTGCGAGTGCAGCTTCAACGATGAGTTCTGGTTCGAGGATTCCTTGCTTCTCTGTAGCCATTCTGGCCAAGATGCCATCTCGGTCGATGCGGATAGCTTCTTCTGCCATCCTAACGATGGAACTCCCCGAGGCGACGGCTTCGAGACAGCCTTTTTTGCCACAGGTACAGCTTATTTCTTGCGATTCAAAGATGGGAGAGTGGGCAAATTCACCCGCAAATCCGGATGATCCCTGGTAGATTTTTCCGTCGATCAGGATACCAAGTCCGATACCCCAGCCAATAAAGATTCCCAATACCTGCTTGGCAGCATGGCCTGCGCCAAACTTGTATTCTGCCAAGGTCATGGCTCTGGCATCGTTTTCTAGAAAAATCTTTTGTGGAAAGCGTCGCTCCAAGTGCTCTTGTAAGGAGAGGGTTCCAAACTTTAGGTGGGTATAATTAATACCTGCTTTCGAGTCAATCAATCCCGGCATTGAGATGCCCATGGCGATTATTTTTTCAGATGCGATGCCCGTACCAGTAAGGTAATTCTCGATATGGGTGCAGAGTTGCTCGAAGGTTTCTTTTTCGTTGTTGAGTATGATTTTGTGTGTCACTTTCGCGGCTGCCACTACGTGCTGGCAGTTGTAGAGTGCCATGGATAGGGAAAACTTCGATAGGTCCACAGACAAGACGTAGAAAGCATCTGGTGCCAAGCGGTATAGGTCTGGCTTTCTTCCCCCTTGGGAGGCAGCACGCCCTTCTTTGATGACCTCTCCAGAGCGAATCAAATCGGTTAATAAAGAATTGACCGTGGGTAGGGAAATACCAATTTCAGCACAACTGTCGTTGGCTGTGGTGGTGCCCTTCTGGTATAGGTTTTTTATCAGCCTGATTTTGTTGAGGTAGCTTTTGACTTCTACCACACCTTCCATTTTGGAAATAGCCTCTTGAGGATTAATTAAGTGCATGCGTGAAATGTAAAGATTGAAATACAACAAAATAGCGTTGGGAAAAAAGCACTTTTTATAAAAAATCAACAAAGATCACCTCTGTTCCTCTAAGAAAGTAGGGAAGTAGGCTTTTGGATACCTGGGGAGTGCAATAATGGAGTAGCTAAATTCACCCTGGTAAAAGCTATACTGGATCAGCATATATGCAGGACCATTTTTTGAGTTAAGGCCAGAGTTGGTTTTTCCCCCAATTCGTAGGGGTTGTTTCGTGGGGCTCCTGAAAAATGCTAGCTTTGCTTTTTTAAAGCAACATCTCATGGCCAACCTTATTCTTGACCCCCAAAGCACGCTCCCTCAAGTAGCTGAAGCAGTTGAAAAATTTTTGAAAGAAGCAGGATTTTCCGTGGCTAACCAAGACCTGTCTCGTCCTTGGGGTGGCTTTTTTGTGTTGGAAGAAGCGCAGATCAGAAACTTTAAAAACACCTTTTTTCCCGATGTACAGCTTTCAGAGGAGCAATTCTCACAAAAGCTAAGTCCTAAATTCTTACTTGTTGCCCCTGGAGCTAGACTTTCTTGGCAGTATCATTTTAGACGTGCCGAACTTTGGAATTTGGTTGCTGGTGATGCCGCGATTTGCCGCAGCCTAGACGATCACCAAGGAGAGGTGGATTCGCTCGTGGCAGGAGAGGTGATATCTCTTGCGCAAGGAGAGCGCCATAGACTGATTGGGGCCTC
>JBIIFN010000118.1:0-6998 GCA_044237325.1 Algoriphagus sp. | reverse complement strand
TATTACGGGAGCCGGTGGAGTGACGATGTCGGGGAATATTACGAGTTGGAATGGCTATTTAGGGAATACGAGTTATGGGGCGAATGGGTCGATAGAGATAAGTAGTGGGAATGGTACAGTAACGAGTGGAGCAGGTGCTGGGGTGAATGATGGACAGGTAAGTGGGTTGCTTCAGGGAGGTAATTTTACCAAGTCGGGTGCTGGGATTTTTATACTAAATGGATCCAATCCGTTTAAGGGAACTACGACAGTAAGTGCAGGAGTAGTACGACTGGGTAATAACAATAGCATACCGGCCACAAGTGGATTAGTTTTGGCAGGCGGTGAATTCCAATCTGGCGGGTTTAGCAATACCTTTTCTTCGATCTCTTTGACTGCTAATTCTATACTTCGAATGGGCTCTGGTGTGCATACACTTAACTTCACCAACCTAAGTTCTTTCACTTCTGGAAGAACATTAACTATTGAGGATTGGCAAGGAACCTTTGCAAGCCCAGGTACTACTGGTATTGCAGGAAAAATAGTGTTTAATCCAACAACTACCTCGGCTACGATCCTAGGCCAAATTAAATTTAATAACTCCAGTACGGGTAATTTACATACCAGTATCCGGCTAAGCACGAAAGAGATTGTAGCTGGAAATCAGTAATGGGAATGATTATCCGCAATAAGGCTAGTGGCTCCACTGGAGTGCTAAAACCTGCGGATAATCGTCCACAGACGACGGTCAACAGACCACAGCTCACCTGGTTGAACTACAAACCTTGTTTTATTCCGTACCTGGAGAAAAAGCGGATGATCATAAATTGGAAAATAGAATGAACCCTTTCTGGCTCCAGACTTCCCAGATTTATACCCAACAAGGAAAACAACTCCCAAATTCTGGGGTTTAGCATGTACTTGATGAATCACCAGAAAACAGCCGTTAATTTCATTCCAAAAAAGTAATCCTGACCCATGAATACAACCCAATTAACCGATACGCTTACCCTTCCTTGTGGTGCAGTCCTTAAGAATAGAATTGGCAAGTCCGCCATGAGTGAAAATATGGGCTCCCGTGGATATACGTCTAATGAGAAGTTTATTCGCTTGTATGGCCGATGGGCAGAAGGAGGAATAGGACTATTGATCACGGGGAATGTGATGGTGGATCGATTTGCCTTGGGAGAAGCACATAATGTGGTCATCGAACAAGGAATTCAAGATGCAAATTTGCCACTTTGGGCAGCTGCAGGAAAAAGAGAAGGCACGCACATCTGGGTGCAACTCAATCATCCTGGGAAGCAATCTCCCAAGTTTCTAAGTAAAGAGCCAGTAGCTCCTTCTGCTATTCCTCTCAAGAAGCCTTTGGATCGCTTATTTACTACCCCAAGGGCCCTAACTGAAACAGAGATCTTAGACATCATCGCACGCTTTGCCTATGCTGCAAAAGTCTGCAAGGAAAGTGGCTTTACTGGAGTACAGATCCATGGTGCACATGGGTATTTGGTCAGCCAGTTTCTTTCTCCTACCCACAACCAACGAAGTGATCAGTGGGGAGGGAGCCTTGAAAATCGCATGCGCTTTGTCAAAGAAGTGTATCTGGCCATTCGTAAAGAAGTAGGGGATTCCTTTCCAGTTGGTATCAAATTAAACTCTGCCGACTTTCAGAAAGGAGGATTTACCCAAGAGGATTCCATGGAAGTCATCAAGCAATTGAGTGTCTTGGGTATGGATTTGATTGAAATATCGGGAGGAACCTACGAAGCTCCTGCCATGATGGGGGCTGCTCAAAAAGAGTCTACAAAGATGCGAGAGGCCTATTTTTTAACCTATTGCGAAGAGGTACGGAAACTCGTTCACAGTCCACTGATGCTTACAGGTGGATTTCGCTCGGCGCAAGGAATGAATGAGGCTCTGGAATCTGGTGCCTGCGATGTAATCGGAATAGCACGGTCACTGGCGATTCAACCTGACTTCCCGAATCAATTGTTATCAGGCGCAGCAGTAACGAGTCAGGTAAAGCCTTTGACTACTGGTTGGAAATTTTTGGATAAAACCTTCCCCTTGGAAATCATTTGGTACACGGATCAACTCCACTTAATGGGGGAGGGAAAAAATCCCAACCCAAAAAAATCTGCGCTAGGATCGGTACTCAGCATGGTGTATAAGCTTGGAAAAAATGCGGTAAAAAAAGTGAGATAAACTTCTTATTTATAGGTAATTAAAGTCTATACTTAAAAGTAAAGCTATAATTAAGTTTATAACTTACCTTTCCATCAACATCGTTCTTGTTTGTTGTTGGTTGCTGTTTTGCAGTCTAGCATAGTAGATACCAGGAGCATAGCCCTCGTTTTCGAAGGTAATCTTATGACTGCCTGCTGGTACTTCCTTGTCTACCAACGTTTTGATCAGCTTGCCTTCCGTATTAAATACCTGTAGTAAGGTATGTCCTCCCTTACTTTCGTAGGAAAGTGTTGTGGATGACTGAAAAGGATTGGGGTAGTTAGTGAGGATAATTTTTGACTCCAAACTTGGTGGTATGTCCGGGTTGCTGGACATACAGGGAGCCGAAGGTTTTACTACCCGTAAGTTTTGGAAATTCTTGAGCATCACGTTTTCCAAGGTGGTATCAGGCACGCAAAACCATTGTTTGAGTAAGGAAGAATATACAGACCGGAAATCGTATTGCATGGGTACGTTGTCGGAGGTAGATGTAACCAATGGAATTACAGGGCTATTGCCTAATACTTCATTTTGCGCATAGTGACCAAAAACAAAAAGGGGAGCTGCAGCACCATGGTCCGTGCCTCCACTGCTATTGGACTTTATTCTTCGTCCAAACTCTGAGAACGTCATGCCCATGACGCGCTTGTGGGCATTTAAGAAGGTAAGGTCATCCATAAACGCCTTGATTCCTTCTGACACACGCTGCAAAAGCCTCGCATGCGCACCTGTATCGGTTGCATTGGCGATTACCTGCTGTGCATGGGTATCAAATCCTCCCAAACTCACCATATAAATTCTGGTTTTCAGCCCGCCAGCGATTAGTCTAGCTACTATTTTTAATTGGTCAGCCAGCGGATTGCCTGTGGGGTATCCCGAAAACTGCTTGGTGACTTTGGCAGCTGCGTTTTTGATGGCAGCTCCGTATTGGGTGGTCTGTTGCGCCACCTGACGGATGTACGTGAGCTCTTTTCCACCTCGAGTATTCGGAGAGGCTCCTTGGATGCCATTGATCAGGTTGTAGAAATTGACAGGATCAGAAATCGCCATTCCCATATTGACAGAGGGTCCCTGCATGGCAGGTGATACGAAAGAGCCGATTTGAATTGCCAAAGGATCAGGCATCAATGCATTGGGATAAGCAGATGGAAATCCTGCATATTCTTCTGCAAGGTAGCGGCCAGCCCATCCCGAATTGACATATTGATTGGAGTCGGAAGCACTCATCCAGATGTCAGTCGCTCGAAAATGTGAGAAATTGGGCTGGGGGTAACCTACGGACTGGATGATCTGTAGTTTTTCTTCATTAAAAAGTGTTTGCATACCGGTCATGGCTGGATGAAATCCAGTCATACTCGTTCCGCTGAGCTTTAGTAACTTGTTTTTTGGGATAATTATGTTGCTACGCGCATTGGCCAATTGGTCGTATTGATCAAAGGGAATAACGGTATTTAAGCCATCGTTGCCTCCATTGAGTTGGATGATGACCAAGACGTGGTCTGTCTCAGTGGAAGCCTGAGTAAGTGCCGACACCAAAGGTGACTCAGCGAAAGCCTTAAATGTCAATCCATTGATCAAGGCAGGAAATACGATTCCCGCCGGGCCAATTGTTTGTAGAAAATCCCTTCTTTTCATGACAGCTGGTATTCAGGGAGGTTCAAAAGGTAACTAATCATGGAATTCAGGCGACTGACCACCATGTTGCGCGTCACGGTATTGTTTGGATTTGCTTTGTAGCTTGTCCAGGCATCGGTCCAATAGGAATCAGTGGATTGGCCTGACAACAAAATGCTTTTTAAGAATTGAATTACTTCTGGCGTCAAGCCGATGGCGCATAAATGGGCCACTGTATCGCGAATTAAGAGGTTTGGGTTACCGGGATTAGAAAGTGCATTGACATAACTGAGTACATCGATAAAGATTTTTTTACCATTTCGGGTATATCCTGAAGTAAGCAGGATGTTCATGAACTGGTTTCTTCGGGGTAAAGTGTCTGAGTTGATCCACAACTCATGAAATTGTGGCGCCTGATAATACGCTGGCCAACCTGCCACACTTGGTGGATCTGCCAAATTTTGCTGCATATTGCTTGCCTGAGTCCGGATGTAATCGTACATGAGGTATTGATTGGCAAAATCCGTTGAATCGGGAAACTGCATTTTAAATTCCTTGCACAAGCCCACGCAATAATCCAAAGGGCTTTTGATCATGCCGGCCACATTCACAGGATCATAAAAGTGGGTGCTACTGAATAGCAGTTCAAGAACAGGTTTTACTTCATAATTTTTCGCTCTAAAAAGATTAGCCATGGGCACAATAACATTCGCCTCTGTGGCAGCATCGATTTCATAGTAAACAAAAAAGCGGTAGAGTTTTCGAGACATGTAAAGCGCGGTTTCCTCCTGTAGAAACAGCATATCGATTAGCTCCTCTGTTTCCTTTGCACCATTGACGCCTGTTTTGCCTAGGATAACTTTATTTTTATAGTAAGTAGAAAATTGCTTATTTCCGGTATCGTGTCGGTTAGGATCAAAAGCGGAAGAGATTGTCGTAGCGTTTACCGTGTAGCCAGTCAATACCCGAGCTGCTGCTCTGACATCTGCTTCGGTATAAAACACAAGCGGACCCTTACCCAGCGTAAATAGTTCCTGCAATTCCCGCGCATAGTTTTCATCTGGAGCATTTTTATTGTTCTGGTAGCCATTGAGGTACCGGAGCATGGCAGGATCCTTTGTGATTTCCAAGACCAACTCTTTGAAATTACCTAAGGCATACTTTCGTAAAAGGCCATAATACCGATACATATAGCGAGCATCTCCTACATCCGCTGCTTCTGTGGCAAAGTGATTGTGCCAAAACAAAGTCATCTTCTCATGCACTGAGGAAGTCTGCTGAAGGAGATTTCCAAGCCACCAGGATTTCAAGGAACTGTTTCTTCGGCCATTGGCATTTCCATCGTAGGGGGCATTTACCCAGGTTTGCCCAGCGGGCACTGTAGGATCTGAAAAACCGGCGTCGTTGTAATTGTTGATAGGAGGAAGGGGAGCTGGGCTAGGACTTATAAGTAACTGTACAACCTCAGCCATGCTTTTGCCTTTCCAGGTAGAAAAATCGTCTTGTTTGAAACCAAACAAAGTCCGTCTAAGCAGGTGTCGAAGTGTTGCGTCATCCCATGCCGCTACATAGTGTTCAAGTCCTGACAAGGTTCTATAATTCCCTTGTTGGTTCAACTCAACTTTCTTAACCCGTTTAAGTACTTTCGGTTTTTTCATCCAGAGAGGATAATTTTCTTAAATATAAAAGCTAAACTTAATTCATTAGCATTCAGAATATTAAATCATAATTAAATTTTATACTTAAATAAAGTTTGGGTGCCTAGGTTCCTATTTCTTAACATCATTCACGCTTGGAAAATTGAAAGAAGTTGCCTCAAAAAAGGCCTGAACTATTCATTCAGGCCTTTTCATTTAATGAAGCGTAAACTCCGGCAAGTACTTAATTTTTCCTCCCTCCATGGCCGATTCATGCGCCAGAATCCCTACACAGGTAATGTTGGCAGATTGGGCAGCATTTGGATAAGGCGATCTACCTGCAATGAGGGCACTTACAAATTCATGTACGAGGTGCGGATGCGAACCGCCGTGACCAGATCCCTGAATAAAGGAAAGGTGCTGGTTGTCGTCCGAGTCGTATACACCCTGCTGGGTAAAAGAAGCAATCTCAGCAGGGAGCAAATGGGCGTAATCAGGGATTTTTACTCGCTCAGGAACTTCCCCGGTATGGATCACTGATTCTTCATGCTCAATAAGTGTCCATTCAAAGGACTTTTTGGAACCATAGACATCAAAGCTTTCACGGTACTGACGTGCAGTGTTGAAGAGCGAACGGGTTACTTCTGCAGACAAGTCAGAATCCTTGAGTTTGATATGGCAAGTTTCGATGGCAAAAGGAGAGCCGTATTTGGGAATTAATCCTTCATCAATTCTTCCTGATCCAAAGCAGGACACGTATTCTGCTTGTCCTTTGGGTAGTGCAAGCACAGGTCCTACGCAGTGAGTAGCGTAATGCATGGGAGGGAGGCCCTCCCAATACCCTGGCCAGCCGGCCATTTCCTGCTGGTGGGAAGCACGGAGAAACTGGATTTTACCCAATTCACCTTTCTCGTACATTTCCTTTACAAATAGGAATTCCCGGCTGTAAATAACCGTTTCCATCATCATGTACGTCAGACCAGTGGATTGGGTCAATTCCACGATTTGTCGACATTCTTCCACGGTCGTCGCCATAGGCACGGTGCAGGCCACGTGTTTTCCTGCTTTTAAAGCCTGGATGGACTGCTCTGCATGGTTTTGAATGGGTGTATTGATGTGCACCGCATCGATATTGGGATCTTTGAGGAGCTCTTCGTAGTCCGTATATACTTTTTCAATCCCAAAAGCTTTTGCAATGGCTTCCGCTTTTTCTCGATTTCGCTGGCATACTGCATACAATTTGGCATGCGGATATTTCTGGTAAATGGGGATAAATTCGGCTCCAAATCCTAGGCCGATGATGGCGATATTTAATCTTTTTGTGTTCATGGTTCTTTTGTTTCTGGGCCTTAACTTATTCTGAGGCCCATTTTTTAAGAAATTTAAGTCCTTCGCTTGCAAATTCATCTTGGCTAGGAACCAAGGGCTTCCAAATGCAGACAGCACCCGCAAGTTCTTTCACTTGTGGGGTAAAACTTTCAATGGAAATACAGCCTTTGTAATCAATTGCTTCCAATCCTCGTTTCCAAGCTGCCCAGTTGG
>JBIIFN010000205.1:0-3545 GCA_044237325.1 Algoriphagus sp. | reverse complement strand
GTTAGGATCGCCATACAGCGCAGTTAGCCTAGGCTGCATCACTTGCTTGCCAAACATCCAAATAGGCTCCTGTTTCCAGTTTAAATCGCCTTGGAGGGTAGTAAAGAAAACATCTGCTTCCTCCTTTGAGAAAAAATCAGGGAATAGAAAGCTTTCCCCATGAAATGGAAGCAGGTTTGTGGATGAAGAATCAAACAAGGACTGTTGCATACCGCTAAACACGCGAGTTAAGTCAACTGTTTACTAGGAGCTAGCATCCAACTAAGCAAATGAGTCTCGAGACTACGTGCTATTTTGTCCAATAATCCAGCACCGTCACTTTGTCCAAGTGAGGCCCTAGTAGCGCAACAAATTCCTGGTGTGCAGGGTGTGGTATGTAAGCATCACGATCAGCTTCCGAATGAAAGGTCAAGGTGAACGCATGGGTAAGGCCTTGGTTGAGTCCCTCTGGACTTGAATTGGTGCCCCACTCTAAATCTTTGACTTCGGAAATCTTGGGCGGAAGGGCTAGAAAGGCATCTACGATGGATTGCACATCCGCTGCAGAGGAAGTTTCTTTAAATCCAAATAAGACCACGTGGCGTAGAACAGAATCGGGCATAGGGGTTTCTTCTAAAGTTAGGGTATCAGGCGTAGAATCGGTGTTGGATTCCTTGTTCTCAGGCGCACAGGCCATGAGGAGAAAAAAAGGAAAGGCGAAAAGTAGGATCTTTTTCATGGTTGTGCTATTGAATCAGCAAATTGGCCTACCCTAGCCCTTTTTCAAAGTATTTCCTTGGATTTATTTCCACTGGAAATTGGGCCTATTGATTTTCTACGAGACAAAAAAAATCCCCAGACTACCGAGGTAGCTGGGGATTTTATAACAAGGGCAAAAGGGATTACTTAACCACTTTTACGTTTACGGCATTGATGCCTTTTTTACCTTGTACCAGTTCGTAGCTTACTTTGTCGTTTTCACGGATTTCGTGTACCAAACCAGTGTGGTGAACGAATACGTCCTCACTGTTATCAGATGGTGTAATGAATCCAAAGCCTTTGGTTGTGTTAAAGAATTTTACTGTTCCTTCATTCATGATTTTTGAAATTTTGATTTGTTTTTACTCGGTTTTGATTGGACTGATTTGAAATAAATTTTTTCTCTACTGGCGGTTCTGGGGGAGTATCAGAAATATTGCCGAATTCATCCACGTAAGCGATCATGTTATCGAGACTTCCATCTTTTGGTTGTCCTTTTCGCTCAAGTTTCTTCTCCATTTTATCTTTCTGCTTCCTCTTTTTTAGCTCCGCTTTTTGTTTTTTAATAAATGTGTTTTGATTTTTTGACATGCAAGTTGGTTAGTTTACAAATGTGATGGCATGGCCAACTTTGCCGGCTCTGCCTGTTCTTCCGATTCGATGGATGTAAGCATCCATGGTCATCGGTAGCTGATAGTTGATGACATGGCTCACATCAGCTACATCGATCCCTCTGGCAGCAACGTCAGTCGCCACCAACACGCGAATGTCCCCACTCTTGAATTCATCGATCATTCTGTTTCGAAAATTCTGGGACTTATCTCCGTGAATTTGGCCGGCTTTGATCCCGGCCTGTATTAATTTTTTAGCCAAGCGGTCGGCCAACCTTTTTGTTTCGGTGAAAAGAATCACCTTATCCAATTCTGGATTGGCAAACAAATCCGCCAAGACATCAAACTTATCTTGACCTTCAGGTACACGGATGGTTTGTTGTTCAATGTTCTCGTTGGTGCTTGCACCACTGTTTACTTTTACTTCGATCGGGTTGGAAAGTAACCCATCGATCATTTTTTTCTGTCCTGGTTCTAACGTAGCAGAGAACAAAAGGGTTTGATCTCTTTTTCCGATGCGATTGACCAGCTTATTGACATCCAGCACAAAGCCCATGTCCAACATACGGTCAAACTCGTCTAGAACGAGTGTATTCACTTTCCTAAGGTCCAGCACTCCTCGATCCGAGAGATCCAATAACCTACCTGGTGTACCCACAATCACCTGAAGCTTGCGCTGCAATTTGCTGGTATCCGAGTTGATGTTTGTTCCTCCAATAAACGTGGCAGAATAAAGGGACATACCTAGGGTAAGCGACTTAAATTCTTCTTCTATCTGCAAGGCCAACTCTCTAGTAGGCGTCACCACCAAAGCAGTAAAGTTTCTAGGATCCTTTAGCGCATGCTCAATGATTGGAATCAAGAAGGCAGCGGTCTTGCCAGAGCCTGTCTTAGATATGCCCATCATGTCTCTTCCCTGAAGTAGTGGAAGTATGGATTGCTCCTGAATGTTGGTTAGCGTCTGGTATCCTTTAGCAAGGATATTTTGAAGCAACTTAGCTGTCAAACCAAGGTCCGCAAAGGTTTTTTCCGTACGGAATCCTTCTTGTCCACTGGGCTGGGCTTTTTTAACAAATAGACGGGGATCTAACGTAGATTCCTTCTTTTTTACCGTTCTGCGGTCCTGGTTTCCTCCGCGAGGAGCTGGTGCAGGTTTGGTATTCTTTCTTGTCGAGTTATTCATCAGTTGGTTTTAAGCTTTGACAGGCTGCATTTCTACATTACCTAAGTGGTAAAGCATTTTCGCATGGGCCTTCAACGCATCAAAAAATGTCTTTTTTGTATAATAAGGAATATTATATTCTGCCGCAGTAGCCTTTACAATGGGGGCAATATGACGATAGTGTACATGGCAAATGTCTGGAAACAAATGGTGTTCAACTTGGTAATTCAGCCCACCAATCATCCAGGAGAACAGGTGGTTTTTTTCTGAATAGTTGGACGTGGTAGCCAATTGGTGAAGCATGCGCTCTCCTTCTACTACGCCAAACTCGTTGGCTTGTGGAAAGGATACTTCTGGCATGATGTGAGCCGTTTGGAAGACCAAAGAAATGCTAAGTCCTGTCACAAAATGAAGCGCAAGGAATGCAAGTAAGATTTCACCGACGCCAAAAGGAGAGAAGGCAAGCGGTAGACCAAGGATAAAGAAATAATAGACCAGCTTCCAAGCAATGATCTTCAGCACCGTATTTCGGTATACGTTTTCGCCTTTGAACATGCCCATCTTATAGTAACGGTCAAAGCGAATAAAATCTTTGGAAGTCACCCAAGACACGGTAGATAGACCATAAAAGATCCAGGTATACCAGTGTTGAAAAGAGTGTAGGGCGTTTTTTTCCGCATGCGGGGAAAAGCGAAGGAAAAATGGCGCGTTGATATCGTCATCTCCCTCAGGGATATTGGTGTACGAATGGTGAAGTACGTTGTGTTGTACTCTCCACACGGTAGAATTGGCTCCGATGAGGTTGAGCGTGTAGCCCAACAACTTGTTGATTTTTGGGTTCTGCGAATAGGTGCCATGGATGGCATCGTGCATGATCCCCATCCCTATGCCAGCCATTCCAAGTCCACTTGCCACGTAGCAAGCAAACAATTGCCAAGTCTGATCCACTGCTCCCGTAGTTACGAGTACAATCGGCACGAAATACAAGCACAACATGACAAACGTCTTGAAGATCATTTCCTTGTTGGCAAACT
>JBIIFN010000228.1:0-3172 GCA_044237325.1 Algoriphagus sp. | reverse complement strand
GAGGTGCCACATCCCTACTTTGTTGTACACTTGAACCGGAGCAAGTGCCTTCGTATCTAAAGGCTCTTTGTTCATCAATAACAGGTGCAACTCGGTGTTTTTATACTTAGCGGGGACATACCTCATCCCCATATTGAGCTGTCTGTAAGATGGAAAGTTATACTTGTTTGCCCCTATATCAGCAGGATCTGGCAGTAGGTGCAGGCCAGCAAAGCTATATAGTTGCAGCGGTAAGGCTGCAAAACGGTAGGAAGCATAGCCTACCACTGCGGTGACAGATGCAAAACCCTCGTTTCTTTCTCTAGGAATAAAGGTGTACCACGCATCCTTGCCCCATTCGCGGGGACTTAGCCATCTTCCCTTCCCGCCAACTTGCGTACTGCTAAGCTGCAGTTCCCAGGGGCCTTTTTTCCAGCCTAACTTTGCTGAAATTGAAAAATTAAGGTCTTCAGGATCTTTGTAGCGTTTGCTAGCATCCGCATTGCCCCCCTCTCCTATCCCGTGCTGTAGCCCTGCCTGTAACCCGTAATTCCAAGTCCCGCTTGCCTTCAGCTTTACCTGCTCAAACGAGCTTCCGTAGGTAGCAAAAAGATTATCCGCGACGGTTTGAGTGAATTTAAACTTGCCCCCGCCAGCAAAGCTTCGCTCCAGTTCCCAGATACCAATCCAGTTGCTATCTGTATGACCGAAGTACGTAGCTGCCTTCCCAGCAACCGTCCTTCCTTGCGGAAAAATGCCCAGTGTTTGGCCTACAGGTAGCCAATCTTTACTCCCACGGATATTTAGCCGATGGATTCCCCAAACGTTGACTTTCCAGGATGAATTAGGTGCAAACCAGCCATGAATACCCTCCACAGCCGTTGGCGACAAGCGACCATCCTGCGCATTTACCCAGTCGGTTTGAATTCCCATCTTTCCTAGCTTAACCCCAAATGTGGGTTTACTGTAGCCCAAAGAAAAGGTCTCTAGCCTGCCAAAAAATCGATCTTTGGGCTCCAAAAGTTCAAACAAGCCCACTTCGTAGCGATTGGACTGACCTGTCAATGGATCATTCTCCCAGATTGGGGAACTGGCCACGTTGCCAAAAGCGCGGTAACCTACGCGCAATTCCCAGTTTTTTCTTACCGTCCACTTCCCTCCCAAATAGGCTGTCATACCGAGCGCATGATCGGATTTGAGCGCTTGGTCGGCATAGGAAGTTTGCATCCAAAAGCTTCGAAAACTTGCTTCTGGCTGGAACATAACCTTCTTTTCCTCCTGTGCAACAACCTCAGTAAAAACGAGAGTAAGCAATGGAAAAAAAACAAGTAGGACGTATGTCCTTACACTCACTTGGTGGTGGATTTAGCTGCTTTGATAGGCTTGAATGGCCCAAACTTGTGCTGCTCTTCGGTAAACTCGTCTGAAAAAGGACCGAAGGGATGATCCATAGGCTTTTTTGAGATATCTGGCCAGTCCTTACTCAAGTCCTTCCCCGGACGCTCCATGCTATTGACATAAGCAGCAAGGTCCCAAGCCTCTTCGTCGGTAAGTATCGGCGTGGCATAGGTAGCCCCAAGCGGCATATTGGCCTTGACATAGCCTGCAAACCGGGAGAGTCGGTATAACCCTGCGCCATGGTTGTAGCTATTCTGTCCCCAAAGTGGTGGATATACATAGCCGGTGCCATCTGGCTTGGCCATGCCTTTTCCATCAGCCTGGTGGCAGCTTGCGCATTGGTTGGTATAAACCAGTTTGCCTTTGATTGGGTCAGCTGCACGGTCAAGAAGTGGCACTTCGTAAATCCCTGACCCTACAGGCACCTCTCCCTTGGGTACTTCTTTGCCTACCCAATTGATGTAGGCGACCATCGCTTTCATTTCTTTGGAATCACGCGTCAAGGCCGTACCGTTGAGGCTTCGCTCAAAGCAATCGTTGATGCGTTTCTGAATATCTTCTTCCATTCCAGACCTGGCCCTAACTTTGGGATAGGTGGATGCCACAGCGCCATAGTTGTTTCCTAAGGGGGCTGTGCCCGCCTGCAAATGACAATTCTGGCAGTTCATCCCATTAGAGATCGCCCTAACTTTTCCTTTAGGACCCAAATAATCTGCGGTATTGGCTACCAACTCTTTTCCATACTGGAGTTCGGTTGCATTGGGCTCTTTATCCATGCTCGCCCAGTCAGGAGCCTTCCACAGGGTAGCTGGATCAAGCAAGGGGGGCAACACCGGCAGTGGCGCTTCTACTACTGTAGGTAGTTCTGTCTCTGCTTGAAAAAGTGAAGGGAGTTGAACCCCTGAAAAAGAGAGAAACAGGACACCTCCAACCACTGTAACCAGGGCAATAGCGAGCCCTAAGAGGGCTACCAACAAGGAGACTAGCTTTAGAAAAGGCTGCATCATGTAGGATAGAGAATTGAGGTAAGTTACAAAGTTGTATCGAACAAGCACCTATTCCCTGTGACTAGGGTCACGCAGAAGAAAAAAAATGGGAGAAAAAAAACCCTTATTTACAAGGTGGGAAAAAGTGCCCTCAGCTTGTTTAAAACACTATTTTAGCTAGAAAAACAGGTTTTTCACTAACCCTGCCTTCCACAAAGCGCTCGCCTCCCGCTCCTGAAAGCGTAAGCAAAACAGTCTCTCCTTCTTTGCATTCTGCGAGGTAGTTGATGGAGATAGTTGCCGGAAAAATCCCTTTTTCAGCAAGAAGATTTTCCACCCAGCGGATATAACTCGTGTTGTTGACATGGTGGTAGACGTCTAGGTCTGAATACTGCACCACTAACTCACGCGTATCAAAGATCTCACCTTGGGCTTGAAGTTTTTCTGGTTGCCAAGAAGGTGCATTGCTAGGGTCAAAAAGCCGCGGTGGCAGCACCAATTCGGGCTTGAGTATCCGCTTTGTTTCGGTATGCACCAAAAGCCAAGAAGACATCGCTCGAGCAATAACCTGCTCCTGTTCATTCCAGACCATAAATTCCCGAAAAGCAAAAGCCCTTGCAGCACCCCTACCCCCTGTAAATAGGCGCAGCTGATCGCCCCAGGAAGGAAATTGGCTTACTAGAATTTCAAATCGGGAAAGCACCCACATTTGCTTTTCGTCCAAAAGCGTACGCCCAAAGTCTTCGGAATCGGCATGCTTCCAGGCAATCTCTTGAAGTAAATCAGCTAGGGAGCAAAGGCTAATCTGC
>JBIIFN010000117.1:0-7143 GCA_044237325.1 Algoriphagus sp. | reverse complement strand
TGGTAAAAAATATCTACATAATCCAGTCCCATGCGCTTCAAACTCTGGTCACAACTGGCAATCAGGTATTTTTTGGAACCAAAGTTGCCGTAGGGACCTGGCCACATATCCCAGCCTGCCTTGGAGGAAATCAGGAGTTCGTCTCGGTAGGGTAGAAAATCCTTCTGCAGCATGCGTCCGAAATTTTCCTCTGCCGATCCAAAGGGAGGGCCGTAGTTGTTGGCCAGATCAAAGTGGCAAATTCCCAAATCAAAGGCTCTTCGCAGAATCTTTCTACCAAGGGTAAAGTCGGCATTGTGCCCAAAGTTGTGCCAGAGGCCCAAACTGATCTCAGGGAGTTGGATGCCGCTATTTCCGCAGTAGCGGTACTTCATGTGATCGTAGCGATCTGCTGCGGGAACGTATGGAAGGAGGGGATTATGGTCGTTGATGTGCATGGCTGGATTGGGCTAGGTTTGAGGGTTTGATTTAAGCAGGTACGGCCTCCTTAGCTGCAATTGGCTTTTTGGACACGTAGTTTTTAGGAAGTTGCTGCTTCAAGGCCTTCACAAAAAGATGGAAATCCACCGTGATCGTGTGGCGTGGGGTATTCACTTGTTTGTAATGCGGGTCGGTCACTTCTTTTTCACAGAGTTCGGCCAAGTTCTTGGGCCGCTTCCAGGCGCCAATCAGTTCCTGCGCCATCAGTTTACTCTGCAACTCCGCACCCGGCCAAATGCAGCCGAGCGGCTGAAACATCCCGATAAAGTACAGGTTGGAGAGGCTTGGGTGGAACATTTTCAAATACAGGGGCACTGGCCCTGTGCTGTAATCGATCAATTCTTTCTCGAAAATGGGGTGGGTTAGCCAGTAGCCGGTGCAGGCAATGACACTATCATAATCTTCCTGTCGACCGTCTTCAAAGACCACGGTATTGCCTTCAAATCGGGCGATATCTAGTCGTGGGCTTACTTTGCCGTGACGGATTTTGTGGAGGAGTTCGTCGTTGATGGTGGGGTGGGTGGCACCAAATGCCTCGGTGACCGGGCGGAGTCCATACACGGAGTTGTCTCCTACAAAGACTTTGAGCATCAGTTTATTGAAGAAACTGCGCACGGCTAATGGTAGCCACTTGGTCCCTTCGGCTACCTTGTCGGAGGGCTTGCCAAACAGGAATTTGGGCACAATATTGTACCCCCTTCTCCAGGAGATGGCGGTAAAGGCAGATACGCGGCTGGTTTCCACGGCCACATCACAGGCAGAGTTTCCTCCTCCGATCACCAATACCCGCTTGCCTGCAAAAGGAGCGGCTTTTTTGAAGTTATGGGAGTGGAGGAGTTCACCGGTAAAGTTGCCCGGATAGTTGGGCATTCTAGGCTTCCAATGGTGGCCATTGGCGACGACCAGGTGCGTGTAGGTTTCGGTGGTGGACTGCCCTTCTTTTTCAGTAGTCACTTCCCAATTACCATCGGACTTTCGCTGGCAGGAGGTCACTAGGGTACCAAATTGGATGTGAGGCAGGAGGTTGAACCGTTCGGCATAGGCCTGAAAATACCGGCGTAGCGTATCGTGTGATGGGTAGTCGGGAGTGTTGGGGTCAAAATCATCGAAGGTAAAGTCCTCGTATTGGGAGAGGGTCTTGGAGGAGATGATGTGGGTGGTTTCAAAGACGCTGGAGTGACTTTCCTTCTCGGAATAGATCCAGTTGCCTCCTACGGCTTCGTTTCGGTCAAAAGCGACTGCGTCGAGTCCTTGATCCAGTAGATTTTTAAGTGCAGTGATGCCCGAAGGGCCCGTGCCAATGACGGCTATTTTCTGGTGCATGGAAGGAATTTTGGGTAAAGGGGAGGGGATAAAAGACCCTTCGAAAAATAAGGAATTTTTGGGGAAAACTTTTGCGGCGAATATTAGAATTGGGTGGTTTTGATTTTTTTTAAGATTAAAATAGTGCAATTGGGATATAACCTCGAAGAGGTGACACTAGTTTAACCCCCGGTGTAACCGGGGGTTAATGGAACCATTGGAATCACAGAGCCCCGAAGGCGGCGATACAATTTTTTGTATCGCCGCCTTCGGGGCTCTTGACTTTGTGTAGTTCACTAACCCCGGGTTTTACCCGGGGTTATAATCATGACGCTCCTTCAGAGCTGGACCTTCAATTTAACCTCTAGCCTTGGACTGGTGAATTAACCTGCCTGCAGTAAGCAGGCAATTTTAACATTTAACCTTTTCCCTACTTCTTCTTCGCCGCAAACCTGCCCTTTTTCTTGCCGGCGTCGGGTTGGGACTCGATGATATCGAGGGTTTCGGCGTAGGTAAGCTCCGCGGCTTCCTTGCCCTTGGGGATCTTGTAGTTGTTTTTCCCCATCTTGATATAGGGTCCCCAACGACCATTCAGGACCTGGATTTCTGGGTTTTCAGTAAAGGTTTTGATGTGCTTATTCGCATCGGACTCCCGCTTGTCCACAATCAATTGGATGGCTTCCTCCTCCGTGATCAACATGGGGTCTTGCTCTTTCTGCAAGGAGTAAAACGCAGCATCGTGCTTGATGTAAGGGCCGAAGCGCCCAAGCGCAGCCACCATTTTTTTATCTTCAAAAACGCCTACCTCACGGGGGAGTTTGAATAGTTCCAAAGCGTCTTCTAGGGTCATGTTTTCGATAAACTGCCCTTTTTTGAGGCTGGCAAATACCTTTTCTTCGTCTTCGCTGTCACCGATTTGCACCAGTGGCCCAAACTTGCCCAGTCGGGCGGTGATGGGCTTTCCCGATACGGGGTGCATGCCTATCATGCGGCTGGTATTGATGTCCTGACGGGATACTTGCTGGGTTTCTTCCACACTCGTGTGAAACTTGCCGTAAAAGCGGTCCATCATGTCCTGCCAATCTTCTCCACCGGCTGCAATCTCGTCAAACTCCTTCTCTACCTTGGCTGTAAAGTGGAAGTCGATCACATTTGGAAAGTGGTCCACCAAAAAGTCGTTGACCACCATGGCGATATTGGTAGGGAAGAGCTTGTTTTTCTCTGCTCCCGTAATTTCTGATTTATTACTTTCCTTAAATTGTCCGCCCGAGATAACCATCTCCACGTAGTTACGCTTTGTTCCTTCGCGGGCCTCTTTATTGACGTAATCTCGCTTTTGGATGGTGGAAATCGTAGGTGCGTAAGTGGAAGGTCGGCCGATGCCCAGTTCTTCCAACTTCTTCACCAAGGAGGCTTCTGTATAGCGTGGGGCAGGACGGCTGAAGGTTTCTTTTCCCTTCATTTCCTTCAGGCGCAAGGCTTGGCCAATGGTCATTGGAGGAAGGAGGGAGGTGTTGCCACTTTCCTCATCTTCGGGCTCGTCATCGGTATCTTCCAAGTACACCTTCAAAAATCCATCAAAGGTGATCACCTCTCCCGTCGCCTGCAATTGCAAAGGGGAGTTGGAGATGCCCACGGTAATCGTGGTGCGCTCCAAAGCAGCGTCGGTCATCTGGGAGGCAATGGCGCGTTTCCAGATCAATTCATACAAGCGCTGCTCGTTGCGGTCTCCAGATACTTGGCTGACGGTAAAGTCAGTAGGTCGTATGGCTTCGTGTGCTTCTTGAGCACTTTCATTTTTGGTTGCAAACTTACGCTGGGTATGGTAGTTGGCTCCAAAAGCCTGCTCGATGGCAGACTTTGCAGCTGCCAACGCATCCTGTGATAGGTTGGTGCTGTCGGTACGCATGTAGGTGATTTTTCCCGCTTCGTACAACTTCTGGGCTACCTGCATGGTCTGTGCCACAGAAAAATACAATTTCCGAGAGGCCTCCTGCTGAAGTGTGGAGGTGGTAAATGGGGCTGCAGGACTCTTTTTGGCAGGCTTCTTTTCGAGGTTGGCTACGGAGAAACTTGCATCGAGGCAGGTCTTAAGAAATGCCTCGGCTTCGGCTTTCGTGTCAAATTTCTTCGGCAACTCGGCCTGGAATGACTTGCCCTCGACCTCAAAGAGGGCGGTGATGCGGAAAGCTGATTTGGAATTGTGGGCTTCGATCTCACGCTCGCGCTCTACAATCAAGCGAACAGCTACCGACTGTACACGTCCGGCGGAAAGTCCAGTTTTTATTTTTCTCCATAGAATAGGAGAGAGCTCAAAACCCACCAATCGATCCAAAATACGTCGTGCCTGCTGGGCATTGACAAGGTCGTAGTCGATGGTTCGGGGGTTGTCGATGGCTTTTAGAATGGCATTCTTGGTAATCTCGCGGAAGACGATGCGCTTGCAATCTTGATCCTCCAACTTCAATACCTCTTTTAGGTGCCAGGAGATGGCTTCTCCTTCGCGGTCATCGTCACTTGCTAGGTAGACCATGTCGGCATCCTTCACCAGTGCTTTGAGATTTTTGATGACCTCCTTCTTGTCGGCAGTTACCTCGTAGGTGGGCTTGAAGCGATTTTTAATGTCAATCGCCTTGTCGCCTTTCGGCAAATCCCGCACGTGCCCATAGCTAGAGGCTACCTTAAAGTCCTTTCCAAGGTACCCTTCGATGGTTTTGGCTTTGGCGGGGGATTCTACGATGACAAGATTTTTCGACATAAAAGTGGAGTGTTAGGGAGTTGATACCCTAAATGGAGGGCTAAAAATAGAGGGGATTGGCTTCCCGTGCAAATTATTAAATCGGAAGGGGACTTTTATTTATGAAGGAAGGCGATTCTTTGTACAAAGTACAAAGTACCAAGTACAAAGTAGGAAATTCAATACGGATATGAATTCTGCTTCGGAAGGATCTTGATACTTGCTACTAGATACTTGCTACTGAAGAATCTTGGTACATTGTACTTAGTACTTCGTACAAATTATTTCAAAGTAGGGATTTCAATACGGATATGAATTCTGCTTCGGAAGGATCTTGATACTTGCTACTAGATACTTGCTACTTAAGAATCTTGGTACATTGTACTTGGTACTTCGTACAATTTTTACCGGATTTCCCTCAACACATCCTCCTCCGTATACCTCGGCGCTCCTCCTTTTTGCGTAGCGACGTAGCCACCTAGCTTGCAGGCGAAATCTATGATCTCCTCAGGGGACTTTTCCGCCAGGTACATCTTGATAAATCCACTCAAAAAGGCATCGCCGGCACCGATGGAATCCTGAAAGGCTACTTTGTAACCTGGGTGCTCCACAATCGTTCCTTTTTGGTAGATGGCGGCACCTTTTGAGCCACGGGTGATGCAGATGATGGAAATGGGATACTGCTGGTCCAAGTAACTACAGAGACCCGAAATGGTGGCTTCGGTGCCAAAGTGCTCGGCAAATTCGGCCAATTCCTCCTCGTTGATTTTTAGAATATCGGTGTAGCCGAGCAGCGTTTCGATCACGTCAAAAGAATAGTGGGGAGGTCGCAGGTTGGCATCGAAAATCCGTAGGGTAGGATGGCGCAGCAGCTTTAGAAGGGTGGCCAAACTTTCAGGATGACGTGCGCCCAGAGTACCGAATAAAAAGGCGTCGGACTCTTCTACGATGCGGTCTTGTTCCGGAGACCATGCCAAAAAGTCCCAAGCCACGGGCTTCACAATGTCGTAGCGCATGTTTTCAGGATCGCGCGTATCGACAATCACTTGAGAAGTGGCGTGCTGCTCAGTCACCTGCACCAGCTCCAAAGGAAGGTTGAAGGATCGTAGGAAGTCGAGCAACTTTTCCCCGTCAGCATCCTTACCTACGGCAGAGATCAATCGCGTTGGGAGACCCAACTGATGAAGGTGGAGGGCCACATTCATGGGAGCACCGCCCGGCACCTCACCGGTGGGAAGGCAATCCCAGAGCATTTCTCCAAAGAGTACGACAGGTTCAGACATGATTAATTTTGTAAAGCTTTTTGAATTTCTTCCAGCGATCTACCCTTTGTTTCCGGCATGGCAAAGCGTACCCAGGCCAATTGCACCACCATCATTAGGCAGAAAAAGGCGAAGATATAGCCGGGGCCAAACTGGTTGGCAAAGAAGGGAAACACGTTGGCAATCACCGCTGCCAAGATCCAGTGGGTAAAGGAACCCAGGGATTGTCCATAAGCACGCAGCTCGTTGGGGAACATTTCAGAGATGAATACCCAGATTACGGAGCCCTGTCCCACGGCGTGGGAGGCGATAAAGCCAAAGACGAAGATGGGTAACCAGAAACTTGGGATGCCTGGCCCGAGAAAACTATAGGCCATCAATGTCAGCGAGATGATGTAGCCGAAGGAACCGATGTACATCAGTTTCTTACGACCAATACGGTCGATCAGGTAGAGGCCAAAGAAAGTGGCAAACAGGTTGACTAATCCAATGCCAATCGTGGAGATCAAGGCGTTTTCTGTTGAAATACCCGCCATCTCAAATACCCGAGGGGCAAAGTAGATGATTGCGTTGATGCCAGAAACCTGGTTGAAAAAAGCAATAGCGATGGCTAGCAGTGTGCAGGATAAGTATTGCGGGCGAAATAGGATGCCAAAGCCGGTGGATTGCTTGGCTTGGGAGGATTGGCTCTCGGCAATTGCCAAACGCAGCGTTTCTTCCACCCCTTCTGGATCGGTGCGGGTGAGGATGGCTCGGGCTTGGGTCAAATCATTGAATTTGGTGATCAACCAGCGTGGACTTTCTGGAATTTTTACGATTAATACCGTGTACAGAATGGCAGGTATTGCTTCCACGCCCAGCATCCATCTCCAATCCTCTGGGATACCTGCGGTGCCGATCCAGTAGTTGGACACGTAGGCCATCACGATGCCAAAGACAATATTAAATTGGTACAAGGCTACAAGCAGGCCGCGATTTTTGGCGGGAGCGATCTCAGAAATGTACATCGGTGCTACCACAGAGGAAGCTCCTACGCCCAGACCTCCCAAGAAGCGGAAGAAGGTGAAGGAAGTTACGTCCCAAGCGACGCCCGAACCCACGGCGGAAATGAAGTAAAAGAGGCCGATCCAGAGCAAGCTCTTTTTCCTACCCATCTTTTCCGCAGGGATGCCTCCCAGCAAAGCCCCTATGACAGTACCGTACAAGGCAGAGGCAATAGCCAAGCCGTGCACCCAGTCGCTTAACTCCCAGACCTCTTGGATGGCACGTTCGGCACCGGAAATCACGGCTGTGTCAAAGCCAAACAAGAAGCCGCCAAGGGCAGCAGTCAGTGAGATAAAAAAGGCGTAGGTTTTTGGAGAC
>JBIIFN010000115.1:0-7194 GCA_044237325.1 Algoriphagus sp. | reverse complement strand
AGTTCCTGCGGATGTGCGGAGACCAGCGTGGTATAGTCTTTGATCTCGCGCGGCCCTTGATCCGTCATGTATGTGACCGGGAAAGGACGGTACAAAAAGCGGTTCTCTTCGAGGAGGGTTCGCAACTGCAGGATGCGCGTTTGTGGTCCCTGGGAATAATTCTCTCCCCCAGAAAGGGCAAGAGGATCCCCAGGAAAAACGAGCTGTCCAAGTTTTACTTGTTCCGACCCGGCCTTCAGCACGCTCAATCTGGTAAAGGTGCCATCCTCGTGGTACAGCTCGATGAAATTTTCTTCCGCCACATAGCTCAATTTGGTCCCCACCGGCTCTCCATCCATTTTTAGGGAAGCAACCAGCCCTTTTCTAGGCGCAGTAATTTGAGTTGGCTTATCAAAAAAGAGCGTGATGCCCGCATAATTTTCTTGTTTGTTGGCTTGGCCCAAAGCTCCTTCAACGGTGTTATTTCGCACTGCTTTTATGGAAGTTCCATCAGGAACAGGCAATAGATAAGCAGCTACTTCTTGCTTTGATTTGGCATAGACGTTGCCTTTGGCAAAGGAGAAGGAATAACGGAAGTTGGAACCTTGCCCAGCAAGCGTGGGACGAAGGGTGGCCACCTTAGATCGACCGGGGATAGCTACTGCGAGTGTCTTTCCTCCTGCTGACGTGGTCATGTTTTGGAGGTCTGAAAAATTAAGCAGGACAGAATAGGGAATTTCGGCCGTGTTGATGGCATAAAAATTCACATTGTTGTCCTTATCTCGTTCTGTTTCTATGGTCACCTGCGCTTGGGCTTGGACCAAAAAAAGAAATAGGATAGCGGTTAAATAGCGTGTTCGTCGCATCTGGTAGGTAGAAAAAATTGGTTCGACAAAAGCTACTTAAAAAAAATAAGTCCTGCAAAACTTAGTCTACTGGATTCATGCGTTGTCTCCAAGCGTAGGCGAGCATAGGAAGTTGCTGGTAGGAGTTGACTCCTGCCTTTACGCCCTGCGATTTGAGAAAGAGGTCGTTTGACTTGCGACTGATTTCCAAAGAAATAGGGCGATGTACCTTACTGGCCTCTCGGATGGCATTCAAGTCATTTTTGAGCCCTCCAGGAAGTGTTTGAATCCACTGGCTATAGCCTTTCGGCGCCATGCGGTAGTAGTCCGCCAATTGGTAGCGCAACAGCCTTAGGTGCGCAGCATAGCGTAGGGTGGGGTTTTCTGAGTTGGTGCAAATCACCCAAGCGATAAAGTTAGCTTCCCCCTCATCGGTGACTCCGTAGCTATGTGCCATTTCATGGGCAATGGTAAAGGGCTGCTCTAACGGATGTAGGCTAGGGTCGATATAACTTTCCCCGGTAAAGGGAAAGTAAATGCCTAGAATCCCCATTTTTCGCATGAAGCCCGCAGGCGGAAACTGTTTGGTGCGAGGCTGGCCGGTAAAATTCAATCCCAATACCTCCAAGTGTTCTCCCATGTTTTCTCTTACAAGTGATTCAAGTGCCTCGTAATCCATCAGATAGTCAATAGCAGCACTGTCAGGCGTGATCCTACCACGGTCAAAGGACGCCAGCCGCTCAGTCAGCAGAAGCTCTTCCTCCAGTTGCTGTAGGTTGAGGGACTTGGGCTGCAATGCTAGCTGTTGAAAGATTGGGGTACGTTGGTAGTTGAATCCCCAAAGAACCAAAAAGAAAAAAACCAGCGCGCCAAGTCCATTAGAAGTGGCTTGCAGTGAATAGTAGACTCGGGGCTTCCAGCCTTGCTTGCGACGGAATTTGTGTATGAAAAAACCGAGCAAACCCAGCAGTAACCCAACAAATAGGTAAACACTGGGAAAGGGTAATAGCCCCAGGCTGAGGTCTATCAGGTTGCGGACACCCGGAAAAAAGGTGCGGGAGTATAGTTCGTCTGTTGCCGCGGGATAACGGCTAGCAAAATACCTGAGGACTATAGCCAGTAGTCCTAAAAAGGCCCAAGACCAGTCTCTTTTGACCATCTTAAGTTGCGTTTAAACGCCCTCGGCTTGCACCTCGCGTACTTCAGGAAGCATGCGGGTAAGCAGGTTTTGAATACCTGCCTTCAAGGTGACTGTACTGGAAGGACAGCCAGAGCAGGACCCCTGGAGCAAAACTTTAACCACCCCATCGGCAAAAGAATGAAACACGATGGCACCACCGTCTTGTTCCACCGCTGGTCGGATGTATTCGTCGAGGATACCTTTGATTTTTTTTACGATTTCCGAATCGTTTTCATCAAAAAGCGGGTCTTTTTCGAGCAGCACCTGAACTGCCTGCTGGCCAGATTCGAGGTACTGCCGGATATGGTCCCGGAAGATGGTCTGCACTTCGGCCCATTCCACGTCCTCTGCCTTGGTGATGGTCACAAAGTTGGAGGCGATGAAGACCCGCTGCACGGCAGCAAAATTAAAAAGTTCCTTGGCCAACTGGCTCGCGCCTGCACTGGCTGGATCGGGAAAATCAAAACTTAATCCCTCCTCTACCAACATGAAGTTGGCCACAAACTTAAGGGAGTTGGGATTGGGATTAGCCTCCATGTAGAGGTGAACAGGTCTTGCTTGTGCTTTCAGCATGGTTGTAAGAATAGGTTACTAGCAAAAACCAATTTTGGCTTCAGAAGTTCCGTGTACGTTAAAATTTAATTTAGTTTTTTGGAAGCTTTCCTTTGGCTGCGTACCAAATACCGCCATAAAGGTGTTTGAGGAAATCAGCATCCTCCCATACTGCATCTACGTGTCCTAGGGCCGTATAAAAAACCCTTCCTCCATCAAATTCATGGTACCAGGCCATTGGATGGTTGGCTCCCATGGCTTTGGCAGGCTGGTAGGTTTGCTCATCCGCTTGGATCAAGACCTTGATGGCGGGATTCATGTCTTTAAACTCGTACAATTCATCCGTCCATAGCCAGTTTTCGGGCAAGTGCCAGGTAGCTGGATGCTGACGGTCCACCACGTGTAAGCGGAGGGTTTGATTTCGAGGATGTGCCAAGAAATACCCCCCAATGAGCTGGTTGTACCAAGGCCATTCGTATTCCGTATCTGTGGCAGAATGCACGCCCACCACACCTTTGCCGGATTGGACAAACTTTTGGAAGGCAGCACGCTGAGACTCGTTGAAAATTGTTCCTGTGGTACTCATCAATAGGATTACGTCGTATTTGGCAAGGTTTTCATCCGTAAACTGGGTGGCATCCTCTGTGGTGTGGACGGAAAATACGTGTTTTTCGCTCATTTTCTTGAGTGCCATGACTCCATTAGGAATGGACTGGTGGCGAAATCCGGTAGTTTTAGAAAAGACGAGTACGCGAAACTGTCCAGCTTGTTGAGCCATGCCGCTTACAGAAAGACAGAGGAGCAAGAGGAGGGTGAAAAGGGAGGATTTGTAGGTCATGGGTTTGGTAATTGATTGAGGGGAAGGACTATTCTACTAGAGCAAACTTTGCTCCAGCTTCTTTTCGTGAAAATGCATTGAAATGCCACCATTCGCTAGCTATGCCTGTAAATCCTGCTCCTTTCATCACCTTTCTGAGAATTTCACGGTTGGCCACCTGGGCCTTTGTAATTTTATTTTCAGCCAGCATTTGGAGTTCGCGGTCAGGATAGGCAGGGTAGCCAAAAAAGTCAAAAGGAGTCCCCATATCAAGCGGCTTACCTGTTTTCATATCCATAATGGTTAAGTCAACAGCAACACCATAGTTATGCAGGCCACCTATTTTCGGATCAGACACGTACACAGGTTTTACGCTGTCTGGCTTGTCCAAGCCATCCCACAATATTTGCTGAACCGATATAGGGCGTACACCATCATAAACCAGAAGACTCAAATTGGGATATTCGGACTGCAGGGCTCCTTGGGCTTTTGCTAGCATGTCTGCAGCTACAGGCTGCAGATAGCAGCGTACCAAGTCACCATAGACATCTTGCTGAAAGAAATTGTCCTCCGTGGAGTACTTAAGTTCGACTTGAATACCTGGGATAACCGTTTGAATGTCTACCAAGCCTTGAGCCAAGAGCGTTTTTTCTAACTCTGGTAAGGCTTGTGCTGCCGAATCTGGAGCTGGGACTTCTTTTTCAAAAAGGGAGTCGCGCTGTTCCCCTGTAAATTTTTCTTGGTCACTTTTTGGTGAGGCACAGGCAAAGGCCATGCCTAGAAGGAGGTAAGAGAGCTTTTTCATTGAGGTAGATTTTTTTTAATGAGGGTAGCAGATGCTTGGGCAGTAGGAAGGATCACCACATCGGCCAACACCACATGGGCGGGACGTGTAAGTGCAAATTCCACTACGTCGGCGATGTCTTGTGCCTGAAGAGGTGCGTAGCCCTGGTAGACGGATTCGGCCCGTTTTTCATCGCCTTTGAAGCGAACGAGTGAAAATTCAGTTTCCACCAACCCTGGGTGGATGCCCATCACCTTGATGCCAAAGGGATAAAGATCCATACGCATGCCCTGGGTTAAGGCATCTACGGCATGCTTAGAGGCACAGTAGACGTTGCCGTTGGGGTAAACCTCTTTTCCAGCGATGGAACCAATATTGATAATGATGCCAGACTTACGCTCGGTCATCCCTGGGATAACCGCTTGAGACACGTAGAGCAGGCCTTTGACGTTGATGTCTATCATTGCATCCCAATCGGCTGCCTTGCCCGTTTGTATGGGTTCTAGGCCATGGGCATTGCCTGCATTGTTAACCAAAACTGCTATTTGGGACCAGTTTGCAGGAAGATTACCTAACAGGTCAGCTACCTTTTCTCGGTCTCGCACATCAAATTCTAGTGGCAAAAAGCGAATATCATCGGGCAACTCATTTTTCAATTCCTCCAGCCGCTCGGTTCTTCTGCCGGTGGCAATGAGGTCATAGCCCAATTTGGCAAGGGTTAGCGCGCAGGCTTTTCCAATACCCGAAGTAGCGCCTGTAACTAGGGCAATTTTGTTTTTCATGGATACAAGATAAGGGGTTTGAAAAAACTTGTTGGTCTGCCTTACGGAAAAAAATCAAGTGATCTTAGTGGACTGAGCAGCAACCAAGAAAAGTACACTACGGCTTTTTAGCTACGCCAGAGGTAGGGAAATAGCAGGTAGGCCGTAGCTGTCACTAGGATATTTATGGCCAACAAGGTGAGTAGTTTGTCGTAACTAACGCTCCAGTCGAGGCCATCGAGGGCATTCTTGGAGATTCGTATCGCCATCAGCAGGATGGGGATGATAACGGGGAAACTCAAAATCGCCATCAGGGTAGCATTATTGCCTGCCTTTGAGGCGATGCCACTCACCATCGTCAAGCTGGCAGAAAAGCCCACCGCACCCAAGACTAGGTTGAGCAGAAAAAGCCCTTGATCTTGTACTGGATTGCCCAACACCACGGAAAACACCCCATACCCGAGGAGGGCCAAAAGCAAGGTGAGGCAGGCATTGTAACCTATTTTGGAAAGAATGATTGACTCCGGAGAAGCAATCATGTAGTAATAAAGTTGCCTGCCCTGCTGCTCCTGCACAAAACTTTTGGCCACTGCATTGACCGATGAAAAAAGTAAGATAATCCAGAAAAGCGCATTCCAAGTCGGTAGGGAAAGGTTGCCCATCTTGGCTCCTACGCTGAGGTAGGTGATGAATACCGCGGATACCACGTAGAGCAAGATCCCATTGAGCGCATACTTCTGTCGCCACTCAAGGGTGATCTCTTTTCGCACCAATACGGTAATCTCTTTCCACATGGGGCAAAGGTAGAAACTTTCCTTTTGCAATTGACAGCGCCACCACGAATGGTGCTAGCCAGAAAAGAGGGAAAGACCACCAAAAAATCCGCCTTCTACATGGGAGCTTCTTTGGCGTGGCAAAAACCCTACCTTTGCGCCATGTCCACACGCGTAAAAAATCAAGCAGAAATTCTTTCCAAACTAGGTATTGCCCAGCTCAACCCCATGCAGATGGCGGCGCAAGAAGCGCTTGCCAGCAGCAAGGAACTCGTGCTGCTATCCCCTACCGGCACCGGAAAAACGCTTGGTTTTCTCTTGCCACTTGTCTTGGCACTAGATACCGCATGCGACGAGATCCAGCTTGTGATCATCGTTCCTTCCCGCGAACTCGCCATTCAGATCGAGCAGGTCATGCGAGAGATGGGTACAGGATTTAAGGTGAATGCCGTATATGGTGGCCGTGCGGGATCAAAAGACAGGATTGAAATTAAGCACCGCCCTGCAGTGCTTATCGGTACCCCTGGGCGTGTGGCCGACCACTTGAGAAGGGAGGCCTTTGACCCGTCATTTATTCAGACGCTGGTGCTGGATGAATTCGACAAATCCTTGGAAATAGGGTTTGAGAGTGAGATGAGAGACATTCTTCACCTGCTTCCTCAGGTGCGCACCAAGGTACTTACCTCGGCTACTCAAGGGGTATCCATTCCCAACTTTGTCGGGCTAAAGTCACCCAAGGTGCTAGACTTTTTGGAAGAAAAAATCTCCCAACTCCAAGTTAAAAAAGTACCCTCACCGACCAAAGACAAGCTCGACACATTGGTGCAATTGCTGGCCCATCTGGGTGCGCAAAACGGCATTATTTTCTGTAATTTCAAAGACTCCATTCAGCGGGTCAGTGACTACCTCCACGAGCATGGCCTCTCTCACGGCATTTTCTCTGGGGGCATGGAGCAGATTGACCGCGAGCGAGCACTGATCAAATTTAGAAATGGCACCTACCCACTGCTTCTAGCCACAGATCTGGCAGCGCGGGGAATCGATGTACCTGAGCTCAACTTCATCATCCACTACCACCTCCCATTGCGAGCAGAGGAATTTATCCACCGCAACGGGCGTACGGCGCGCATGAACAGCCAGGGCACCGCCTACGTGTTGCAGTACGAGAAAGAAGCATTGCCTGATTTTGTGGGCAAGTTGCCTGTAGAAACCCTCCAACGGGCCGCATTGCCGGCACCCTCTCCTTGGAGCACGCTGTTTGTTTCTGGTGGAAGAAAAGACAAAATCTCAAAAGGTGATGTCGCTGGCCTATTTTTTAAACAGGGTATGCTCGCAAAAGAGGATTTGGGCATCATCGAACTGAAGACCGATTGCGCGTTTGTCGGCGTCAAAACCGCTGCCCTGGAGCAGCTGCTTCCGCGAGTCAACAACCAGAAGCTGAAAGAAAAGAAGGTTCGTGTGACGCTGGTGTAATCATTTCAGGGCCACATCCCTTTTGACTCA
>JBIIFN010000019.1:0-23764 GCA_044237325.1 Algoriphagus sp. | reverse complement strand
AGTTTTTCCGATAGCGGGCATAAAAAAGGGGGACTATCTGCTAGATAGTCCCCCTTTTTCTGTCTGCCTTTTTCAATCGTGCGCATGCAGGCCATCTGGTCCATGCGTGTGACCGTGGGCTATTTCCGCCGCTTGCGCCTCACGGATGCTGACGATTTTTCCGTCAAACTGGAGATCAAGACCCGCCAAAGGGGAGTTGAAATCCAAATGCACCCCCATATAATCTACTTTGAGGACTTCGCCACGCATTTGGTTGCCCTTATCGTCTTGCATTGGAATTACATTGCCTACTCGGAGCAAGTCCCTATTTTTCTTGCCCTCCTCTTTAAAATTGGCTTTGGGAATAATCACGCGCTTGGACTCGTCATAGTCTCCGTAGCCATTTTCAAAATCAATTTTTACTGAAAAGGTCTCTCCAGCAGCCTTCCCCTCGATAGCTGCCTCGAGCATAGGGAGAAGGTTGAGGTGACCAAAAAGGAAATAGAAGGGTTCTTCTTCGGTAACGGTCTCGTACCAGCGCATGCCCGTTTCCCCATCGTCCACAAGCAGGGTATAGGAAACGGCAACTACAGTGTCTTTGATGGCATTCATAATCTTTGAGGTATTGGCTTAGCGAAAGAGGTAAGTGAGGCCAATATGGCCGGAGAAATTGGTGCGGTCATAGCCTGGGATAAACCATTTTTCAGGCTTGTTTTCCAAATACCACTTGTAATTGAGCGTATTTACGTATTGAAACTTGCCCGACACGAGCAGGTTGCCAATCTTCCACTCTGGCGCAAGCGAGAAGACCAAGTCCACGTATTTATTACGGAAATCCTTCACTTCCTCGTAGCGGTAGTAGTAAAAATCATTGTTGTACTCGATGCGCTCCAACTCAATTCCAATCTTTTTCAAGCCCTCCACCCAGGCGATGCCTGCAAAAATCTGGTTGCTCGCAGGCCCGTTGCCCAAGCCGAGCATCTGCCCCATATGCGTGTAGCCGTGGCGAACATGGTCGTGTATATACCAGGTTCGTAACTGCCGAATGTCCTCTCGGATAGTTTGCCCTGAAAAAGTCATTTCCGAGCTGAGCTCCAAAAATCTATTCTCCTTTTTCAGGTCCATCAAGTGGCTAAAGCCAAAGGTAAAGGCACGGCCCGATTCAGGCGTCGTGATAAAGTCGATAAAGGGGCGGTCGTTGTCACGGGTGCCAAACTCACCGTAAAACTCAAACTTTCCCTTGGGATCCATCCACCTGAAAAATCCAGCACTAAACTGCTGTCTTTTAGATTGGATGGTATCCATTACCTGCTGGGATTGCTTACGTCCATTGAATACCGGCAGCACATCGACCAGCTCCGAAGCCTCGGAACGGTAGACATTATTCACGGAGCCAAAGCCAAAGGCTAGTCCTGGCACCCACTTGGGCTGGTAAGTAAGAATGAGCGCAGACAGCTGTCGATCACCGTCCTCCCGTTTGGGGTAATAGACCGTGTTTTGCTGAATGGTATAGTCCGAATGAGGGGGTAAGTAAGGGGAAGCACGGAGTCTTCCAGTAAGTAGCTGTCCTTCAAAAGAACCAATGGCGGTTTTAACCGGCTTGCGGGTATTGAGTGTGTAGTGTAAAAAGCCAGGTGCAGAATTGCTCATCAACAAGGAATTCCGTCTGCTTGGTCCCCACCACAAATTTTCGGTGGAAACACCTAAGGAAATTGCATCCAAGTTGAGTCGAAAGCTGGACTGCCCAGGAAGGAGTTTGCGGTAAGGATCCTCTCCAAAACGCTCTGGCAAATCGATGCGGTTGAGGTATTCGTAGTAAAAAAGGATGGTAGCTTGCTGCTCAATAGGAAAGCCGATATAGGGCTTATTTTGAGCCATCACGAGTTCGGGTTGCAGCTGCAAGCTCAGCTTCCACCACTCTAGGAATACGCCAAGGCTAAAGACCTGCTGAAGCCCTCTGTTGGGGATCATGGCGCCATCGTTGGTACCGAAGGCATAGTTGGAGTTGTACTGCGTGCGATATACCGCCGGAAGGGTGAGCAGCTTGCCTTTGGTCTTTTTGGTCAGCCGATGGTGAAAAATCGACTTGTCTAGGTCCACCAGTGAGCTGTCTAGGTCAAATCCATTGGCCAAGCCAAAGGCAGAAGTAGGCACTAAGGGGCGAATCATCCAAGAAGACGTGGAGTCGATTTTGCCCATCAGCTGGAGCCTGCGCAGGTAGTCCTCCAGCGCGGGTGTTCCCACGGGGATCGTTTGGCCAGTGGTCGCCTGTCCCCAAAATAGCAGGACACCAAGCAGCAGTCCTTTGATTACCTTCTCTGTGGTTTTCATCAGGAGTTGGTTTGAATGGCTAAAATGGAAATTTTGGCAATCGACCAAGATTCGTCACAAGCGGGCCAAGGGCTGTTGGTTTGCTTAAGTTCATCCCGCATGTGAAAACGCATAGAGTCTACCTTTGTGTGTTCGATGAGCCTTTCTATACGGTAGCGGGAGGTATAGTTTTCTTGTTTCCCGAAGATGCATAGCCCTGGCAAATTCGTTTCAATGGCGCCTGTTTTGGGATTATTCTGACGAAAAAATTCGTTGGGGTAGGACTGATACAAGCAATACGTCGATACACAGGGTGAATTGGAAAAGGTGGTCCTCATCACGTCCACGCTATCCACACCCATAAACCAGTAATCAGGTCCAGAAATCCCGTCGTCCCCCTTGTTGCCATCCCAACTGTCATGAATCAGTAGCTCTACAGAGAGCTTGAGGTAGTTGTGCGGTGGCAGGTCGTAAAGAGTAACGGCTACTTCTTCGTTATGGTACCAACCTGCAATCGTATCGTTCCTCCAAACGAAAAGACGACCATTTTCAAAGTTGGCCAGATCGAGTTTCGAAAAATTGTTTTCATAGAGCTGTACCTGATTTTCGACGGATTCCACACAGGAAAACAACCCTAGTCCAATCAGTAAAAAAGCAAAGAGGTGAATGCGCAGTTTGTGCAACAGCTTTCCCATAGAAAAAAGGATAGGATAAAAAGATGATTTGACAAAGAAACAAAAAACCGAGCGTTTCTTCCTAATCTCCGCCACAAGGAATGGAAAATGAGTCACTTACCTTGGCTCTTTAAGCAAACTCATTTGATAATTCAATAAGGCAAGCCATTTGGCTCCCTTCTCCAGGGCAAGAAGCGCAAATAATCCATGAAGGCATAAAAGCAGGGGATATTCTACTAATTTTACCTCGTCCAACCTTTCTTGTCATGCCCCTTTTTACACTTGTTGCCGGTGCCCGGCCCAACTTCATGAAAATCGCTCCACTGATTCATGCCTTGCAAAAGAAGCAGGCAGCTGGAGTAGATCTACACTTTCGCTTGGTACATACGGGACAGCATTACGACAAAAACATGTCAGGGGACTTTTTTGAGCAGCTGCATATCCCTGCCCCAGATGCCAACTTAGGTGGCGGAGGGGGCACACAGGCAGAGCAAACTGCTGCAATTATGGTGGCCTTTGAGCAGGAACTGATGGCCCATCGTCCCAACTTGGTGCTGGTTGTGGGAGACGTCACGAGTACACTCGCCTGCTCTATCACGGCCAAGAAATTACAAATTGACGTGGCCCACGTGGAGGCGGGTATCCGCTCCGGTGACCTAAGCATGCCCGAAGAAATCAACCGCATGGTGACCGACTCCATCACGGATCACTTTTTCACCACCTCCGAAATCGCCAACACCAACTTGCGCAGTGCCGGTGTGCCCGAAGAAAAGATCCACTTTGTGGGCAACACGATGATCGATACCCTACTCGCACAACAACCTCATTTCAAGAAGCCAGCGGGAGCGATTTTTGATGGGCTGGAGGAGAAAAACTACTTCGTGATGACCTTGCACCGCCCGGCCAATGTGGACCAGGAAGAGTCCTTGAAGGTATTGATCGAAACCATCCTTGAAGGCACAGCGGGGTTGCCGGTGATTTTTCCAGTACATCCACGAACAGCCAAAAACCTGGAACGCATCGCGCTGAGTCAGCCCAACCTCCACTTGGTAGCACCATTGAGCTACTTAGAGTTTAACTACCTCGTACAGCATGCGAAGGGCATCATCACTGACTCCGGTGGGGTAACCGAAGAGGCTTCCGTGATGAATGTACCTTGCGTCACGTTACGTGATAGCACTGAGCGCGCAGAAACCATTCACCTGGGCACAAACGAATTGGTAGGTGCCGATCCTAAAAACCTTGGCCCTTACCTCGCTAAAATCTTAGCGGGTAGCTGGAAGCAATACAAAGGCATCCCACTATGGGATGGCAAAACCGCCGAGCGCATTGTGGATATCTTGCTCAAGCAGTACAGCTAAGGCTCTTTCATTAACGAAAAAAAATACTCTCCCCGCAATGCTGCGGGACAGGCAGCAAAGAAGGGAAGTCGCGAAGATCAAGACCACTTTGCGGCTTTGCTTCTCTGCGCCTTTGCGTGAACAAAAAAAGAATGTCTCCCCGCCATGCTGCGGGACAGGCAGGCTTTGCGTGAATTATTTTTTTGACTGTATGGAGCGAGTGAATCAATCAACCCAACCCCAAGGGGCGGGAGGAGTGTCGATTGGTTTAGTCAGGTCAAATCGTACTGAGAATAGTGTAGCAGCACCCAGCCTTCTCAGGTTGTAAGTAAAGGAGGTTTCGTCTATCGTGATCCACCACACATTGCCCACAGCAGCAGGTAGCAAGCCAGCCGTAAAGGAATCTGCAGGGAAAAACTGGGTACTTATCGAACCTGTATTGGTGGCCTTACCCCCATACTGGGTTACCGCATCTTCAGAACCATCGGCATGGCGGTGATCGTGCTTGAGCTGGATCAACTGCTGCTCATCCATCGTCAGCACCCAAGTACGGGAAAGATCATCTCCCACAAAAAAGGGAATCCGCAAGCGACCTTCCTCACAACTACGAACATGCATGACCAACTTTCCAGCAAAGCGGGGATCGGAGTCAGGAGAAACCAATTTGCCTTCGTAGCTTTTTCCACAATGGGAGGAGAGCAGCTCCCAGAATTTTTGGGAAGGGGCCTGCCCTTGGGAAAATGAAGAGATGCTTAGCGCAAAAAACAGCACTACCAAAAAGATAAAGCGGGAGGAAAGTGGATTTTTCATAGGTGGCAAAGTACAGCATTTACCGGAAAGGACCTTGCCAGGAAGTGGCCGCTCATAAAAAAAGCCACCCAAGTGGGTGGCTTTTGAGGTGGAGGACTCTAGCGATTTAGAAGGAGAATCCTACACTAAAGTTGACGCGCATGCCTGGCGCAAGTTGAGTGAAGAACTGATCTTGAGCACCGTAGGAGCTGAAGATAAATTCACGCTTGTCATTGAGCAAGTTTTGAACACCCAAGCTGGTACGGATACGCTCGTCTGCACCAAAGGTCTTGTTGATGTTCAAATTCAAAGAATTGAAAGGCACTGCATAAGTATCCGTACGGTTGCCGAAACCTACAAGGTTAAGCGTTGGTCCTTGTACGTTGTAGTAAACGCCAGCTTCCCAACCTGTGCTGAAGTTGGAATAGGAAATACCAGTGTTGACAATATAAGGTGCCTGTCCGGACATGTCACGGGTAGTACCTACTTCTTCTCCTTCTCTGGCTGTCAAGACTCTGGATCTTCTTTCTGTAGCCGACATGGTGATTTTGGATTCTGTCAAGGTGACGTTGGTGGTCCAAAGGAAATTTTCTAGGCTTGGACTTAGGAACTTCAGTGACTTTCTGAATTCCATTTCCACGCCCAATACGGTACCGTTACCTACGTTTCTAGGCTGAAAAGCACCTGGATCAGAAAGGAATTGTACAATTTCGATTGGATTTTCGAAGGTTTTGTAGAACGCACCTAGGGACCACATTTCTCCTTTGGGTTGGAACATTTCCCAACGTACGTCAAAGTTGTTGATGTTAGTCGACTGCAAGTTACCATCCCAAAGGACTTCGGTACCCGCATTGGTAGTTTCCTCAAATAGACCTCCTACAAACGTACGGCCGGTGATTGGGTCGATAATTTCAGCGAAGGAAAGCTCCTTAAAAGAAGGTCTAGCAATGGTCCGTGCTGCAGAAAAACGCAAGTTTTGAGATTCTTTGACATTCAACACCACGTTTAGTGTTGGGAAGAGGTCTAGGTCATCAAGAACTTTCTCGTTGTCAAATACAATAGTTCCATTTTGATTGGTTCCAGAGTAAAACTGGGTGTATTTCTCCACACGTAAACCCAAAATCGCCTTCACCTTTGGCAAAGGATTGGCTTCTGCACTTGCGTAACCCCCAATATTGGTTAGGTTAGATTGAAACTTATTTGGGTTGTTTGGAATAAAATCAGGATTGTAACGTACCCCATTTCTATTGGTCGCAGAAAACAAGTTGCTTTCCTTCAAGATAGAGTTTGGATCTCCATCTAGTGGAGTAGTACCGGTAGGAAACTGGAAGCTTTGGATTTCAAAATCTCTTTCTTTGAAGGTATAAGCGCCGCCAAACTTGAATTTGGCATCTTGGTTCCACAGGCTCAAATTTTTAGTAAGGTCCAACTTCCCTACCAAGTTGTTTTCTTCCAAATTTCTCCAAATACGAGCTGGCAAGCCTACTTCTGGAGAGATGGTATTGGTAGGTTGTCTGAATCGTGTAAAGCGAATGTCTGGATCTTCGATGGTCGAGCGCGTTGGTGCAAGCTTCCAGTTGATTTCCCAAGCTTGTCCTTTGAGGAAGTGACTTCCTGAAAGTAAAACGCTTGAAAGGGCACGCTGGCTGTATTCTAGGTTGTATTGCTTGGCTTCGTAGTTGGCACCCAAATTTGAGTTTTCGTAGTCGAAAATACCTGATTTGGACTCACCATTTTGGAGGTGCAAGAAGTTAAGCTTGAATTTAGATGTCTTTGTTTTCAAAGCGATCCCTGCAATACCTCCAAGAAGGACGCTATTTACACCATAGTCTCCCGTCTGGATTTGAAGGGCATCCAATTCGTTTTGGTTCGCATCGATAGGCTTAGCAAACAAGTTGAATTGCGCATCTTGATAAAACTCTGTATCATTTTTATAGGTCAATGCCGCATTATACCCCCAAGTAGCTCTTGGTCGAACAATTTGGTTACCAAAAGAAAGACCCAAGCCAAAATCCATCATAGACGTCTGAGCAGTAGCTCCTAAAGTCTTGTCGAAGCCTCTCAGAAGCGTTTGAAATTCCTGGCCTTTGGCTCCGTTTGGATTACCAATCACATCTGCAAACTGAGGGATATTGGTTCTTCCACCAGTCGGGTTGGCGCGGGTACCGTCATCGTAGCCCAACCAATCGGTCTTTCCGCCTTGGTAGGTCAAGTAGTTTTTGTTGAAGTGCATGGAAGGGTTGATTCCTCCAGAAAGGTTGATACGGAAAGATTTTTCTTCCGGAAAGTCTTTGGTTTCGATATCGACTACACCGCCAGTAAAGTCAGCAGGAAGTTCGGCGGTAAAAGACTTGGACACCACAATATTGTCGATGACGTTTGTGGGAAAAATATCCATTTGGATGGTGTTACGGTCTGGATCCAAACCAGGAATATCCACCCCATTCAATACCGTTTTGGTGTATCGATCACCCAAACCACGTACGTATACGTATTTGCCTCCTTCGATGGAGACACCTGTCACACGCTTTACCGCAGAAGCGGCGTCCCCGTCACCAATCTGACGAAAGGTAGCGGATGAAATTCCATCCAAAAGGTTGGGCGCATTTCGCTTCACCGACATCAATGCTGATTCCGTGGTACGGATAGCCGCGGCTGATACGGTGACTGTCTCTAGTTCAGACTCCTCTGATTTGAGAAGCACATCGGGAAGTACCGTTACTTTCCCTGCCTCCACCTTCACCTCGGTAAGGATGACTGTAGCAAAGGAGATGTAGGAAATTTGAAGGGTATAGCTGCCTGGAGTTACCTGAACTTCAAACTTTCCATCAAAATCGGTCACTGCACCTGAGGAAGTTTCTTTGACCAATACCGAAACCCCGTAAAGCGGCTCGCCGGTTGATTCATCAAAAATGGCGCCACGAAGGGTGCCATTTTGGGCAAAAGCAAAGCTGGTGATTAATTGAAAGGCAATGATAAGCAATAGAATGACCAATGGTTTGATGGGCATTTCTTGTTTTTTCTTGTTCATACAGCGGGAGATAATATTCATTGTAAACGAGTAAAAAGGAAAGGAAGGATCCTTGCAAGACCTTCCTTTCCTCTTTGGAAAATTTAATTCTTATTTGAAATCTGCAAGTTGTCCTGCTTTTTCAGCCCAAGTCCAACCTACGAAAGCGGCTTTATTTGCGCCTACTGTGTTTGCCTTCAAGGCAACTTCAGCAGCATATGCATCTGTTCCGTTGCGGAAGGCGGTGGCCAAAGTTACACCTGCCTTAAGTGTTGTCTCAAGTTTGTTGAAAACTAGTGGACCTGTAGTACCAGTGAAGTTAGGTACAGTAGCAGCATCAAGACCGAAGTCACCTCTACCTGCGTTAGCTACACCGTTGTACGTATCAGCAGGAGCAGGGAAGTTGAAGAAGTATAGGTTTTCAAAAGTACCTCTAGCCTTAGATCTGAAGTCACCCATTTCAGTTGCAGGGTGGCCCTTTACCGAACCATTCTTTACTGTGTGAGCTGCATTGTATGCGCCTTCTGGACCGTCAATTTCAAGTGCGTGGTCTGTGTTAATACCAGAGATCACGATGAAGTTATCCAAAGTACCTGCCCAAGACTGGTCTGTGTCAACTGCGTCATCACCAGAGTTCCAAATCAAGGCGTTCTTTACAGATACTGTACCACCAAACCACTCGATACCATCGTCCTGGTTAGCCACTACTTCTACATTTTCGATTACTGTTCCAGAACCTACACCACCAAGGGTAAGGCCGTTGATCTCGTTACTTGCACCGATCAAAGCACCACCGTGACGGATAGAGATGTACTTGATGATACCAGAGTTGTCTGCATCGTTTGTTCCACCGTATAGACCGTTGGTGTCAGAAGCTGGGATACCTTCGATTTGAAGTTCAGCTACGTCACCGGCAAAAGAACACTTAGCTCTTCCAAGTACGATCAAACCTCCCCAAAGACCTTCTTGCGTTGGCTCCAAGTTTGGAGATGCAATCTGACCTGGAGCAACTTCGTCTGCTACAGAAGTGAAAATGATTGGCTCAGTAGCTGTACCCTGTGCGTCGATTTGTGCGCCTCTTGCGATGATAAGTGCTGTAGCATTAGCGCCAGAACCTGCTTCTCCTTTAACAATAACTCCTTTTTGGATAGTCAATTTGGCACCAGAGGTTACCACAATTCTACCTCCAAGGATATACGTTTTACCTGTTACCCAAGTAGTATTCGCAGTGATGTTACTCGTAACTCGGATAGACGTTGGCTCTGCGCCTACTGACAATACGTGTGTAGCTTTTGCTACGTCACCGTCTGTGTCGGTTACAGTAAATTCAAACACTAAATTTTTACCTGCGTCAGCAGCGACAGCAGTGTACTCAAAAGGAAAAGTTGCGCTTGTTCCAGTCAATGGAAGCGTAGACAAAGGAGCGCCGTCTTTTGTGATTGCCAAAGAAACCAAGCCATCAAGGCCTTCCGCAGAACCGGTTACCGGACCTAATTTTGCACCAGCATCGATTTTTGCAGTAGCAGGAATACCAGAGATGGTTACGCCATTGTCTGGCTTCTCCTCTTCTTTACAGCTCGTAAATACCAGCGTAAAGGCAGTTAACAAAGTGAGTAAATAGGTAAACTTTTTCATTTGTATGGTTGATTGAGGTTTTGCTCGTGGATTACTGAGACAAAGGTGTACTCAATTTTTTGCGTACAAGAGAAAGTTGAATTATGCTTTTTTTAAAAAAATAGGCCGGATTTAACCTTCGTATAACTTCCTGCGCACAAAAAAAGGCTTCCCTTGCGAGAAGCCTTTTAAAACGGCATTTCATGTTACTTCAATGTTACCGACTTGTTTATCGGTACTTTTTCCAGTAGCGTACGCACAAGACTTCGTGTGCTCACGTTGTCTGCTTCTGCTTCGTAATTGAGCAAAATACGGTGGTTGAGCACGTCTTCGGCAATTTCTTTGATGTCTTCAGGCAACACATAATCTCGCCCATCCATAAAGGCTACCGCCTTGGCTGCCAAGTTTAAGTTGATGCTCGCACGAGGCGATACCCCAAAAAGAATGTATTTGGCCTCGTCCTTTAGCCCATAAGCTTCCGGAAAGCGCGTGGCAAACACCAATTCAATGATGTAATGCTCTAGCGGCTCGGCTATCTTTACGGCGTTGATCTGGTCACGAATGGCAAAAATGTCCTCCTTAGAAAGGATAGGCTTCACTTCGGCAGCATACTGCATGTTGGACATCCTGCGCATGACTTCCATCTCGTCTGACTTGCTTGGGTAGTCGATATGTACCTTCATCATGAATCGGTCCACTTGAGCTTCCGGAAGTGGATAGGTGCCTTCTTGATCTACGGGGTTTTGCGTAGCCAACACCAAAAAAGGGCGATCTAAACTGTAGGTAGTCTCTCCGATGGTCACTTGCTTCTCTTGCATGGCCTCCAAAAGCGCTGACTGCACCTTGGCTGGGGAGCGGTTGACCTCATCCGCCAGGATCACATTCGAAAAAATCGGCCCCTTCTTTACCTCAAAGCTGGCCGCCTGCTGGTTGTAGATCATCGTACCGATCAAGTCGGAGGGCAGCAAATCTGGCGTAAACTGGATACGGCTAAAACCTAGGTGCAGGACCTTGGCAAGCGTATTGACCGTCAAGGTCTTGGCGAGACCCGGCACGCCTTCCAACAGAATGTGCCCGTTGGTAAACAAGCCGATCAACAACCTGTTGACCATTTTGTCCTGGCCTACTACTACTTTTTTGACTTCCTGAATGACTTCAGCTATTTTTTCCTGATGCATGAATCGCGTCGTTAGGTGTTGCCCAAATTGGCTGGGCTAAATTAATCGAAATTGTCCAATCCCCAATCTTAACACTTGCTGAGCGCAATGCCGAATGCAAGGAGACTATTTAGGAATTTTTAAGACCTATACTCTATTTAATACCTCTTCTTTTTCTGAGCAAAACGCCCTTGTGCAAAGCCCGTCAATCCAAGCGCACGGTAGACCGCTTCCTGGTCGAGCTCCTGTACTTCGCCTACTTGCATGCCGGCAAGGGTGATTTTTTCAATAGAATAGCGCACCAAGCGAAGCGTCGGAAAGCCAACCGCCGCAGTCATCTTCCTTACCTGCCTGTTTTTGCCCTCAATCAACGTCAGCTGCAGCCAACGATCGGGGATACTGGCTCGGAAGCGAATAGGAGGATCACGATCCGGCAAAATCGGTGCTTCATCTAGGAGTTTGGCCAGAGCAGGTCGGGTGCTGTAGGCACGCCCATCTACCTGAATGGAAACACCGGCGCGCAGCTGAGCCAAGGCTTCCGGACTGGGAATGCCCTCCACCTGTACGTAATAGCTCCGTTGGTGTCCAAACTTAGGATTGAGCAGGTGGTGGTTGAGGGCCGTGTCGTCGGTGAGCAGCAACAGCCCTTCACTGTCTTTGTCTAGGCGGCCCACGGGATATACTTCTTTGGGAAAATCTCCCAAAGAGGCTAGCGTGGGGCCTTCTCCACTAAATTGGGTGAGTACACCAAAGGGTTTGTAGGTAATGAAGTAGCTGGGCACCTGCGCGTGAAGTATTAGCTACCGCAGCCGATACAGTCGAAGTGTGAGTCTAGGGGTTTTACGCCTTTGAGCTGCATTTCTAGGTTGTGGATCTCGTCGCGGGTATCCATGTCGGCAAACATGTCTCCAGTAAGTTTGGCTTTAAGTGCGGTGATGGCTTCTTCGAGGGCGAGTAGTTGTTGTTCGGTCATTAGGTGGTGGGTTTAATGGCAGGTGGTGAAACTAGGAAATTCTTTGGAATGGTACGGAAGTTCCTGCAGATTTTAATTATCAAAAATGAGGCCAATCCATCGCTTGACTAAAACAGGCATCAGCACACTGACCCCCTAGGAAAGTTCCAAAAAATCATTCGGCTAGCGGAAAACCAAATCATTCCTTTCCCTGAAGGCCCAAAAATCCAATTTCCAGCCCTTGGTAATCCTCCCCTCATTTTCTTTCCAGTAAGCCCATTTCTTCTATCTTTGTGGCTTGTTTTGAGCACGATGCCCGTAAAAAGTAACAGCTATTGTCTCGCAAAAACCAACCATAGTTGGCCAAGGCAGACCTAAAACATACCAATCTTCATTTCACCAGAATAGACGCAGTGAAAACGTACCAGGAATTTAAACAGGTAGACTTCCCACATATCGGAGAGTCAGTCCTTCAGTATTGGAAAGAAAATAAGATTTTCGAAAAGTCCATCTCCAACCGGGAGGGCGCGGAAACCTTTACCTTTTTTGAAGGCCCTCCCTCTGCCAACGGAACCCCCGGGATTCACCACGTGATGGCCCGAACACTGAAGGACATCTTCTGCCGATACAAAACCCTGCGTGGCTTTCAAGTAAAAAGAAAAGGTGGCTGGGATACGCATGGACTTCCCGTAGAACTCCAAGTAGAGAAAGAACTGGGCATCACCAAAGAGGACATTGGCAAGACCATCTCCGTAGCCGAGTACAACAAAAAGTGCCGCGAGACGGTCATGCGTTTCAAGGACGAATGGGATGAGCTGACGGAAAAAATTGGCTACTGGGTGGACCTCGAAGACCCCTACATCACCTTTGACTCCAACTATATCGAGTCACTTTGGCACCTACTCAAGCAACTCTACGACAAGAACCTCTTATACAAGGGCTATACAATACAGCCCTATTCCCCTGCTGCAGGTACAGGCTTGAGTTCCCACGAACTCAACCAGCCCGGTACCTACAAAGACGTGAAGGACACCTCCATCACGGGGCAGTTTAAACTCAAAAACCAGCCGAATACCTATATCCTCGCCTGGACCACCACCCCCTGGACTTTGCCTTCCAACTCGGCATTGGCCATCGGTGAGAACCTAGACTATGTCAAAGTACGTAGCTTCAATCCCTACACGTTTGCCCCAGTAGACGTAATCTTAGCGAAGGCCAGGCTATCGGCTTACTTTTCGCCGAAGGCGGCCGAACTAGCACTCGACGACTACCAACCCGGAGACAAGCTGATTCCTTACCAGGTGCTTGAAGAGTTTAAAGGCAAAACCATGCTGGGCTGGGAGTACGAGCAACTCCTCCCGATTCCGGGATTGACGCTACCCCATCCAGCCTTCACCGTGGTGGCAGGCGATTACGTCACCACCGAAGACGGTACGGGCATTGTCCACTTGGCCAAAGCCTTTGGTGCCGATGACTTCCGTACCCTCGTGCAGCAAAAGGTGCCTGGCATCTTTGTGCAAGACGAGCTTGGCAATGATGTCCCTGTGGTAGACCGTCAAGGTAAATTCTTGCCCATTGTCGGTGAATACCTGCTTGCCAAAATGAAGGAGCACGGCATCACGGCACACAAAACTTTTGGCGTGAATGACTTCTATGTGAAGAACTACACCCAGGACGATGAGTCGGCAGCGGAGTACAAAAACACGGATGTGATCCTATCCATCCTCCTTAAAAATGAAAACAAGGCCTTCAAGGTCGAAAAATACGAGCACAGTTATCCACATTGCTGGAGAACAGACAAGCCCATCCTCTACTACCCCCTCGAAAGCTGGTTTATCAAAACCACCGCCTACAAGGACCGCATGGTGGAACTCAACAAAACCATCCACTGGAAGCCCGAAGCAACCGGCACGGGAAGGTTTGGCAACTGGCTGGAAAACCTGGTCGACTGGAACCTCAGCAGATCCCGCTTCTGGGGTACACCCCTGCCGATCTGGAGAACTGCCGATGGTACCGAAGAAAAATGCATCGGCTCCATCGCCGAGCTCAACGCCGAGATGGCCAAGTCGGTAGCTGCAGGATTTATGAAAGCCTCCCCATACGAAGGGAAGGAACTAGACCTGCACCGCCCGTACGTGGACGAGATCATCTTGGTCTCTGCTACTGGACAAAAAATGGTCCGCGAAACCGACCTCATCGACGTGTGGTTTGACTCCGGCGCCATGCCCTACGCCCAGTGGCACTACCCTTTTGAAAACAAGGATGTCTTTGAAGCCAACTTCCCTGCCGACTATATCGCGGAAGGCGTGGACCAAACCCGCGGCTGGTTTTTTACCCTACACGCACTTTCGGTGATGTTGTTTGACAGCGTCTCCTTCAAAAATGTAATCGCCAACGGCCTCGTCCTGGACAAGAATGGCAACAAAATGTCCAAGCGCCTTGGCAATGCCGTCGACCCCTTCAAAACACTGAAAGAGTACGGTCCCGACGCCCTACGCTGGTACCTGCTAAGCAACGCCAATCCTTGGGACAACCTGAAGTTTAACCTAGATGGCGTGACTGAAGTGCAGCGCCGCTTCTTTGGGACCCTGCAGAACACCTATAATTTCTTTGCCCTCTATGCCAACCTGGACGCTTTTGCCTACCAAGCAGAAAAGGCCATTCCAGTAAAAGAGCGTGCAGAGCTCGACCAGTGGATCATCTCCAAGTTGCAGTCCCTCATCGCTGAAGTTGAGGAAGCCATGGACGGCTACGATGCCACCAAGGCCACTCGGGCCATCATGAACTTTACCGTAGATCAGCTCTCCAACTGGTACGTGCGACTTGCCAGAAAACGATTCTGGAGAGGAGACATGCAGGCCGACAAGCAGGCTGCCTACGAGACCTTATACGAGTGCTTGGCTACCTTGACCCAGCTGATGGCCTCCTTTGCGCCTTTCTACGCGGACTGGATGTACAAAAACCTCCACGAGGCCAGCGAAAATGGAAAGGAATCCATCCACCTCACCGACTGGATCTCTGCCAACCCAGCCTTGATTAATCCTGATCTGGAAACCAGCATGGAGCTGGCACAGACGATCTCTTCCCTGGTACACTCCCTGCGGAAAAAAGAAAAAATGAAGGTTCGCCAGCCCCTACAGCGCATCTTGGTACCTGTGCTTTCGGATAAGTTTAAGGCACAAGTGGCCCATGTGGAGGAGCTCATCAAGTCCGAGGTCAACATCAAGGCCATCGAGTACTTGGACGATGCCTCGGGCATCTTGGTGAAACAAGTGAAGCCCAACCTACCTGTATTGGGCAAAAAGCTAGGACAGAAAATGCGCCTCGTCGTAGCTGCACTCCAAGGCTGGGGACAGCAGGAGATTGCCCAAATTGAGCGGGAAGGACACCTACTACTCTCGCTAGAGGGGGAAGAATTTGACCTCCTTTTGGAAGAGGTATTGATCAGCTCCCAGGACATTCCTGGCTGGTCGGTGGCTTCTGACCAAGGGGTCACCGTAGCCCTCGATGTGACCCTCACCGAGGAATTGAAGCAGGAGGGCATTGCCCGAGACCTGGTCAACCGCATCCAAAACCTCCGCAAGGACTTGGGTCTCGAGGTACAAGACAAAATCCACTTGACCGTATCGGACAGCAATACCCTTGTAAACGAAGCGCTTGCCCACTTTGGTGGCTATATCCAAGCGGAAACCCAAGCATTGACCCTTACGTTAGGCGCACTGACCGGAGAAAGCACCCTGCTGGACATGGATGATTTTGAACTGAACATCCGCTTAGAAAAGGCATAACGACACATCCATGAACAATTACCTCAAGTATTTTGGCATCACCATGCTTGTGATTGCACTCGATCAGGCCACCAAGATGTGGGTTCACTTCGAAATGGACTTTGGCACACCAGGAGAAATCCCGGTGTTTGGCGACTGGTTTAAGCTACACTATACCACCAATCCAGGCATGGCCTTTGGTATGGAACTGGGCTCACAGTATGGAAAAATGATCCTCACCTCTTTTCGTTTGGTGGCGATGGTAGGCATCGGCTATTATTTGTATACCATCATCAAAAAGAGCAGCCATCCGCTGTATACCGTTTGCATTTCCCTGATTTTGGGCGGTGCCATTGGCAACTTGGTGGATTCGGTATTTTATGGTGTTTGGCTAGATAATGCCCCTTACAATGCTCCAACGCCTTGGTTTCACGGGCAGGTAGTTGACATGTTTTATTTTGACCTCTGGGAAGGATATATTCCCGACTGGGTTCCACTCTGGGGTGGAGGATACACGGCCCTTTGGCCCATCTTCAACGTGGCTGACGCCTCCATTTTCGTCGGTGTAGGAATGATTGTGGCATTCCAGAACCGGTTTTTCCCAGACGAAAAAGTTGACAATAGTCCCAAGCCTAGCCAAGAAGACGAGGCTCTTTCCTAAGGCTGCAGAAAAATCACGTTTACGGCAACCAATTTTGTACCTAACACTATCCCAGTTTTTCCAAAGAGGACGCTTCTTACCGAAGGGTCCTCTTTTCTTTTAATCCAAAAAATTCTAGCTATTCGTAAAATTTGAACGGGTTTTTCCGTACTTTTCCTTTTCGTGTACCTTATCAATAAACCCTACGCTAGCCTCGTACTTAAACTTGTTTATTAAGTACTATATACTAGACTCTATACAAACCGATGATTGTCGATCCCGATCAGCCTTTTCAGCTAATTTATTCAATTTCTAGCCACGAATACCTGGGCTTACTTTTTGAATCCTACGTGGTTCCTTTGGATGATAAGGGTAGACTTTCTTATGCTTATCAAAACATTAGCTCCGCCAATGCGCGGGAATTTGATACTGGACTAGACGAAGAGGACTACGAGCTAATCCGCATCATGGACAGCATGCAGCAAGATGTGGTGGTGAAGCCCTATATGAAAAAAGGGAACCTCAAGCCAAAGGAATACTTAAGCAAAATCTTTGATCCCAAGACCGCCGACACCTCGGTGCAGGAGTTGCTCTTCAAAAATCTAGAGCTGAAGCGCGCCAAAATACTTTCGCTACTCATTGGTAAGCGGCTTTTTGAAACTGCATCCGATGGCAACCCCACCGGCAGAGAAATTTTTATTCACGCAGAACGGGCAACGGTATTGTTTCACTTTGACAAAGGCGAGTACAATACCCAGTACTACCCAACGGTGAAGTTTCAGGGCCAAAAGCTAAACTGGCAGCACAAAGGTGGCTACCTAGTATGCAAAGAGCCCGCTTGGCTGATTGTTGACCAGCAGCTGTTTCACTTCGAAAAAGGGATTGACGGCAAAAAGTTGCAGCCCTTTCTCAGCAAAAATGCAATCCTCATTGAGCGGAAATTTGAACCTGAATACTACCGGAAGTTTGTCGCCTCATTGATCACCCAGTTTGAAGTAGTGGCCAAAGGATTTGACATCCACACCGAGCAAGGCACCCCCGAGGCCCTCTTAGCCGTTAGTGGTCTTCCAGGCGGCACAGCCACTGAAAACCTATTTGGTGAGGAAATCCCCACCACCACAGAAGAAATCATCGTCCTAGAACCCCGGTTTAAGTACGGAGAGTTTGACTTTGGCGTGCTCCTACACGCTGGAGAAGGAAGTGGCAACTCCTGCCGCTACGAAGAAAAAGACGGGAACTTCACCTTTTTCAAAACGGTCCGCACCACCAAGTTGGAAGAGCGCTACCTCACGGTCATTCGAAAGAAAGGGCTAGAATTTGTTCATGGCAAAACCGCCCTTCCCAAAACCCAAGCCTTTGAGTGGTTGGGAAATAACGAAGACTACCTGCGAGAGCACAACATAAAAATCGTCCAGAAAAACGGACTCAACGGAAAGGTCTACCACATTGGCAAGGCGAATATTACCATTGAAGTCAATGAAAATATCGACTGGTTTGATGTCAAAGCACTGATCAAATTTGGAATTTACCTCGTTCCCTTTGCAAAGCTGCGCAAACTTCTCATTCAGGGGAAACACGAGTTTGAGCTCCCCAACGGCGAAATCGCCGTCATCCCAGCCTCCTGGTTTGTCAACTACTCCGAGCTTTTCAACTTCATCGAAGAACGAAGTGCAGAGGAATTGGTGCTCCGCAAACACCACCTGGCCTTTGCCCGTGAACTACAAAACGGAGAGCTCATCCGCCTCAACCTCAGCTTGAAGCTGGAGCGCCTGCGGAATTTTGACGCAATCGACGACTACAGCCTTCCCGCCTCCTTCAATGGCGATCTACGCCCTTACCAAAATGCTGGCTACAACTGGCTCCGATTCCTCAACGAATACCAGTTTGGCGGCTGCCTCGCCGATGACATGGGTCTAGGAAAAACGGTACAGACCCTTGCCCTATTGGCGCACGAGCGGGAAGAAAATCCTGGCTTTGCTTCCCTGCTCGTCATGCCTACCTCCCTGATCTACAACTGGGAGCTAGAAGCAAAAAAATTCACCCCTGAACTCAAAATCTTGGTTTATTCGGGTTCTCAGCGCAACAAAGATCCCTGGAAGTTTCGCGGCTACGACGTGGTCTTGACCTCCTACGGCATCGTCCGCATGGACATTGCGCAGCTCAACGAGTTTTACTTCAACTACGTGATCTTGGATGAGTCGCAAGCGATTAAAAATCCAAATTCCAACATTGCCACTGCTGTCAACAAACTCAAGAGCAAGCGACGACTCATCCTCACAGGTACCCCGGTAGAAAATGGCACTATGGACCTTTGGTCACAAATGAACTTTGTTAACCCAGGGCTGCTGGGCAACCAGCTGGTCTTCAAAAAGCAGTTTCTACAGCCCATCGAGAAGCAACACGACAAGGACAAAGCTGCACGCCTTCACGCGATGATCAAGCCCTTCATTCTGCGTAGACTCAAGTCTCAGGTGGCCAAAGACCTTCCCGAGAAAATTACCAACGTGAAGTACTCCGACATGACTTCCGAGCAGGAGAAAGTGTACGAAGAAGTGAAAACTTACTACCGCGAAAAAATCATCGGCGAACTCGCCGGAACCGGTCGCGGCAACCAGCAGTTTACCCTCCTTCGTGGCCTCACCCAGCTACGACAAATCGCCAACCACCCCAAGCTGGTGCGCGAGGACTATAGCGGTGAGTCGGGCAAACTCGAGGACATCACCTACATGTTGCAAGAGACGATTTCAGAAAATCACAAGGTGCTCGTCTTTAGCCAGTTTGTACGTCACCTCGCCATCGTTCGTGAGTTTTTAGATCGCGAAAACATTCCCTATGCCTACTTGGACGGGGCTACCAAAGACCGCCAAGGACAGGTGGAAAAGTTTCAAACGGACGACAACTGCAAGGTATTCCTGATCTCCCTCAAAGCGGGTGGGGTGGGCCTCAACTTGACCAAAGCGGAGTACGTATTTCTCCTCGACCCCTGGTGGAACCCTGCCGTCGAAGCGCAGGCCATCGACCGCGCACACCGCATCGGACAGGAAAACAAGGTGATCATCTACAAATTCATCAGCCGCGGTTCGGTGGAGGAGAAAATAATGGCCTTGCAGGACCGCAAACTTGCCCTTGCAGGTGAATTGATCAGCAACGAGGAAAGCTTCATGAAGAGCCTCGACAATGCCGACATCCGTGCCCTCCTAGACTAAACAGCAGCTAGACAATCCCTCTTTACTGCCAGAGTAACTTGTTTTGTACTGAAGCAGGCTGCTTTTTCTTTTGTTTTTCCGCAGGATAACGAAGTATCTGATTGATAGTCAACAGGCTATCAAAAAGCGATAATTTCTTAACTCAAATTTATTGTTCCAAGTAGACTTGGGATGGAGATATTTTTATACATTTTAAGGAGAGTTCACCCCTAATTTTTCATCAGATGCCTAAAGCCTCCACCGATAAAGACCGGAAAATCTTTGTACTCGACACCTCTGTGATTCTGTACACCCATAACTCCATCATGAACTTTGCAGAGCACGACGTGGTCATCCCGATCACGGTACTCGAGGAGTTGGACCAGTTCAAAAAAGGCAACGACACGAAGAACTTTGAAGCGCGGGAATTTATCCGCCTCCTGGACACCCTGTCCATGAACCACATGATCCACGAGTGGACGCCACTCAATGGAAAAGGTAAGGGCAACTTCAAGGTGCTGATGAACCCCGACAACAACCTGAACGCGAACGTGATCTTTGGGGAGGAAAAAAACGACCACAAAATCCTAAATGCCGCCCTCTACCTCAAGCAGCATGAAAAAAATAGGCGCGTAATCTTGGTCTCTAAGGACATCAACTTGCGTCTCAAGGCCAAGTCCTTGGACATTCATGCAGAAGACTACGAAACGGGCAAAATCAAGAACATCACCGAACTTGAAAATACAGGCAAGTACCTCCTCGAAGACCTCGACCCCCAAGCCATCAATACCCTCTACGAGCGCGGTACAATAGAGGCAAAGGTGATTCTGGGCAACCGGAAGCGAAAGGCCAATGCTTTCTATATCCTCAAAAGCCAAAAACACTCGGTACTCGCTTATTACAATGCAGATGAAAATGTACTTGCCCGCGTCGACAAGCAGTTGGCCTACAATATCAAGCCGCGAAATGCAGAGCAAACCTTTGCCTTACATGCCATCCTCAACCCACGCATCAAGCTGGTGTCTATCCAAGGTGTAGCCGGTACCGGCAAAACCCTCCTCGCTCTCGCAGGAGCACTCGAGCAGCGTCGGGAATACAAGCAGATTTTCTTGGCAAGACCTATCGTGCCACTATCCAACAAGGACATCGGCTACCTACCGGGAGACATTAAGTCCAAGTTGAATCCCTACATGGAGCCCCTTTGGGACAACTTGAAGTTTATCCAAAATCAGTTTAAGGAAACAGACAAGGAGTTTCAAAAAATCACCGAGCTGGTCAACCAAGAAAAATTGGTGATCCAACCCCTCGCCTATATTCGTGGCAGGTCCCTGTCCAACATCTTTTTTATTGTGGACGAAGCGCAAAACCTGACTCCGCACGAAATCAAAACGATTATTTCACGGGCGGGGGAAAACACAAAAATCATCTTTACAGGAGACGTCTTCCAGATCGATACGCCCTACTTGGACTCCCAGTCCAACGGCCTGTCTTACCTCATCGACCGGGTCAAGGATCATCCCCTCTATGCGCACATTAAACTTGAAAAAGGAGAACGTTCCGAATTGGCAAATTTGGCAAATGACCTGCTGTAATTTGATAAATGGAATAGGGGTTGTCTTGAGGGGGAATTAACTTTTCTCCGTATGGGACTTGAAGTTATTCAAAATGGACTGCCATCCAACTTGCTGAAGTTCCAAACTGTTCTCGTTTTCAGCATCAAAGATTAGTTGAACCAAGGTTCCTTCAGGCAAGTCGCTAAATGAGATTTCCGCTTCTCGTTGATGCATGAAAACATACTTGAGTTTTTCGAGTGGGACGATCTCTGTAAACACTCCTTCGAAGTCAAAGCCAAAACTTCCATCCTTCGCCTCCATTCGCCAAGAAAATTTCCCTCCAACGACCAAGTCATTGACAGCTGCGGGGCAGCACCAATCATCGGAAGCAAAATTCCAGTGGGTGATGTGCTTGGCTTCTGTGTAATTTGTCCAGGCTTTCTTTCGGTCCGCTAGCACGGTTGCTTGAATGGTGATTTTGTTAAATGACATATTCTCCTTTCTGGTTATCCACTTTTTCACCACTAACCAGAGAAAAAAAGGCTTTAGGTTCAATTAGGTAAGCTGTGGACCGTTGACTGCCTGTGGGCCGTGGCCTATGGTCTGTTAGCGATAATTACAAACTCATCATTTCCTTGAAGCGTGCTGCTTGTCGTCGGCTGACTTCGATGCGGTCTCCACCTTTGAGGGTCACCACCAGGCCGCCATTGAACCAGGGCTCGATGCCCTCTACCCAGCCAAGATTGATGATGTGCTTGCGGCTCGCTCTGAAAAAAGACTTCTCGTCCAAGCGCTCGTCCAAGGCATTCAAGGACTTGTGAATCATGGGTTTGAAGTTTTCAAAATATACCTTGATGTAATTCCCATCCGACTCAAACAGGCGAACGTTGGAGAGTCTGACAAACCAGCAGCGGTCCCCATCCTTTACAAACACTTGATCTTCGAGGGTAAGCTTCTTCTGATTGCTTGAGCCTTCTGCTTCCTCCCGTTTGGCAATGCTTTCCATTCTGCCCTGCAGCTTGAGCACGGCCTCATCCAGTCGCTTTGGCTCGATGGGCTTGAGGAGGTAGTCGAGTGCGTTGACTTGAAACGCCTTAAGCGCGTACTCATCGTAGGCCGTCGTAAAAATCACGTGAGGCACCTGATACAGCTCTTCCAAGAGGTCAAAGCCTGTTTTCTCTGGCATCTGAATGTCAAGAAAAATCACGTCTGGCTGCAGCTGATCAATCTTTTCTTTTGCGTCCTCCACATTCACTGCCTCACCTACCACTTCCACAGTTTCTAGCTGATTCAACAAATTGATTAGCTCTTTGCGGGCTAAGCGTTCATCATCAATTACCAAGGCTCTCATATCAATTGGGTTAATTAGTCTAAAGTAAGTCTTTGTTTCGGAATTTTAATTTCAGTGATCACAAATTGGTCTCCAGCATTGAATATCCGGAAACTTGCCTGCTCACCATAGAGCAGGGCCAAGCGCTGCTGGGTATTGTCTATTCCATGCCCTTCCTCTTCTTTACGTTTACTAAGCGGGAGGGGCTGGTAGTGCCCACTATTTTTCACTTGGATATACAATTCATCTTGTAGTCCTTCTCGGCATTTAATTTCAATCAATCCCCCTTTCACCAAATTGGAGATGCCATGTTTAATTGCGTTTTCCACAATAGTCTGCAGCATCATCGGTGGGATTTTGTATCCATAGGCCCCCTCCTCAATCTGGTATTCTACCTGCAGACGCTCCTCAAATCGGATACTCTCCAGGGCCAAGTAATCCTTGACCGTGGCCAACTCATCGGCCAAGTCAATCACCTGCTTCTTGTCCAGCATCAGCGAAAACCGCAGCATATTGGAGATGCGGGTGATGGCTGTTTTGGCTTTGGAAGGGTCTTCATCCACCAAAGCCCGTACGGAATTGAGGGCATTGAAGATAAAATGGGGGTTGAGCTGGCTTTTGAGGTGATTGAGTCGAATCTCGTTGATCTTTGCTTCGTAGCGAAGCGTGGTATTGTAGGTGTCCAAAAAGTGGAACGAAAAGTAAAGCAGTACCCAAAATCCGTAGTACAGAAAACTCACAAACAAATTGACAGAAATCACCAACGCTCGGAAATCAAAACCTGGGTTGAGCGTGCCAAAAGCCAAGTTGATCAGTACCTGCGCCAATACGTTGCCTACTGCAAGTACAGTAACAGCCATCAGCACCTGTACCAACAGCCGGAAAACCGGCAGCCTGATCCAACCGTAAGATTTGACAAGAAGTCTAAAAGCATGCGTGGAAAGCAGGTAATAGCCTGCTAATGCAACAAAGGCCCCCACTTGAATGGGCGTGATTCCTTCGGAGAGCGAGGCAAAAAATACGTTCACAAAAGCAAAGCTTCCCCAGCCCAGCACTTGCAATAGCCAATAGAGTTTGCTTCTGTTCATACGCTAGTCAAAGTTACCAAAGGAGGGCAATTGGAGCCTTCGAATTTGATAAGAGGGTGATTGGCTTGATTTTAAGCCTATTTTGAGCGATGTAATTCCTCCTTCAAGAACCTACCCGTGTGACTCAGCGGATGGGCGGCCACCTTTTCAGGGCTTCCCTCCACCACAACTGTCCCACCCTTGTTGCCTCCTTCTGGGCCCATGTCGACCAAGTAGTCGGCTACCTTGATCACGTCCAGGTTGTGCTCGATCACCAAGACCGTGTTGCCCTTGTCCACCAGCTTTTGTAGCACATTCATGAGCAGGTCAATGTCCTGAAAATGAAGTCCCGTGGTGGGCTCGTCGAGGATATAAAAGGTCTTTCCGGTGTCTTTTT
>JBIIFN010000018.1:0-23792 GCA_044237325.1 Algoriphagus sp. | reverse complement strand
CAGAACTCTCTCCTAAATCCCATTGCGGATATGGGACTGATGTACGCGATTCAAAATCGATTTATTGTAGATGCTTCCATAGGGAAATACTTGAATCCGAATCAGGAAGAAAACTTGTATGTGACCATAGGATTCACGACACGCTTTGGTTACAAAGAAAGGTAGGTGATGGGCACATCCGTCTCTTACCTTTTTGCCTACGTTCAACTCTCTACAATTCCTGCTCCCGTTCCAGCATCAAAATAGCCCCCTGGGAGACGATAAAGTATTTTTCGCCTTCATAGACCACTTCGTGCGCACCGTTGAGTAAAAAGATAGCCAAATCCCCTTCTTTGGCTTGAAGTGGCACGTAGCGCGTTTTTTCTTCGGTCTCCATCCAGGGTTCTTGGTCTTCCATAGGAAGTGGTATGGGATAACCTGGGCCTGCCTTAATGATATAGCCTTGCTGCACCTTTTCTTTTTCCTGCACCCCTGGAGGGAGGTAGAGTCCTGAACCGGTTTTCTCGTGTGGTTTTTTCAGTCGGATCAAGACCCGATCTCCCACAATGATTAGCTTTTTCAATTTGTTGTCAGCAGTCAATTGCATGCGCTTCTGGTTGAATGAAAGAAAAGGCCAAGAGTCAGAACGGGGGGGTTATGATTCTTGGCCCTTAAAAAAGGCAGCACCCATCCTAGACAGGTGCCGCTTTTGGTATTTTATTTTTTGTCTTCGTTCACTTCTTCGTAGTCCACATCAGACACCCCGTCACCGGTGGTGCCGGTGTCTGCTCCAGCCTCAGGGCCTGGACCTGCTCCCGCACCCTGGCTTGCCGCATACATTTCTGTAGAAGCTGCTTCCCAAGCACTGTTCAGGTTGGCCATGGCCGCATCGATTCCTTCCATGTTTTTAGCTCCATGGGCAGACTTCAATGCTTCAACTGCTGAACTGATGTTCGCTTTGTTGCCATCGGAAAGTTTGTCGCCGTATTCTTTCAGCTGCTTTTCCGTTTGGAAAATCAAGCTATCTGCCTGGTTCAATTTTTCGATGGTTTCTTTTTCTGCCTTATCTGCAGTGGCATTCAACTCCGCCTCACGCTTCATGCGCTCGATATCATCTTGAGAAAGACCAGAAGAAGCTTCAATTTTGATTTTTTGCTCTTTTCCGGTTCCCTTATCCTTGGCAGACACATTCAAAATTCCGTTTGCATCGATGTCGAAGGTTACTTCGATCTGAGGCACGCCTCGTGGTGCAGGTGGAATGTCAGAAAGTTGGAATCTTCCGATGGAACGGTTGTCCTTTGCCATCGGGCGCTCGCCCTGAAGGATGTGCAAGTCTACTGCAGGCTGGTTGTCCGCCGCGGTAGAGAAGACTTCCGACTTCTTAGTAGGAATTGTGGTGTTGGATTCGATTAACTTGGTGAATACACCGCCCATGGTTTCGATACCTAGGGAAAGTGGAGTCACGTCCAAAAGAAGGACATCCTTCACCTCACCGGTCAATACCCCACCTTGGATGGCAGCGCCAATGGCCACCACTTCGTCTGGGTTCACCCCTTTGGAAGGCTTTTTGCCGAAGAACTTCTCTACTTCTTCCTGGATCTTAGGGATACGGGTAGACCCTCCCACCAAGATTACTTCATCAATATCTGCCGCAGTCATGTTGGCATCTTTCAAGGCCTTGATGCAAGGATCCATGGATCGTCTTACCAAGGTTTCGGAAAGCTGCTCAAACTTCGCTCTGCTCAAGTTACGAACCAAGTGCTTAGGACCTGTCTGGGTAGCCGTGATGTAGGGTAGGTTGATTTCGGTAGAGGCAGAACTAGAAAGTTCAATTTTTGCTTTTTCAGCCGCTTCCTTCAAGCGCTGAAGCGCCATTGGATCTTGTCTCAAGTCGATTGACTCTTCAGTTTGGAATTCAGAAGCCAACCAGTCAATGATGACTTGGTCGAAATCATCTCCACCCAAGTGTACGTCTCCGTTGGTGGATTTTACTTCGAATACTCCGTCTCCTAGTTCAAGAATAGAGATATCAAAAGTTCCTCCGCCCAAGTCATAGACCGCAATCTTCATGTCTTGGTTTTTCTTGTCCATGCCGTAAGCAAGGGCAGCAGCCGTAGGTTCGTTGATGATACGCTTTACTTCCAAACCGGCGATTTGTCCCGCTTCTTTGGTCGCTTGACGCTCGGCATCGTTGAAGTAGGCTGGTACGGTTATGACCGCTTCGGTGACAGTTTGTCCCAAGAAATCTTCTGCGGTGCTCTTCATTTTCTGAAGAATCATGGCAGATAGTTCTTGTGGGGTATAAGATCGATCACCGATTTTAACGGTCACGGTATCGTTGGTGCCTTGCTCTACTTTGTAGGAGGCGTGTTTTTTATCTGCAGAAACTTCTGAGAATTTTTTCCCCATAAAACGCTTTACGGAGGAGATGGTGTTGGCAGGGTTAGTGATGGCCTGGCGCTTGGCAGGATCACCTACTTTTCGCTCGCCGTTTCCATTGTCTAGAAACGCCACGATGGAAGGAGTAGTTCTTCTTCCTTCGCTGTTTTGAATGACTACGGGCTCGTTACCTTCCATTACGGCTACGCAGGAGTTGGTTGTACCCAAGTCAATGCCTATAATTTTTCCCATGTGTATGTTGGTTTTGTTTGTTTTCTTTTGACTACAATCCACTCTATTCAATGCCTATGCCATCCCGTATTTTTCCCGTATTGGTGTCAGTTTGTCATATTTTTCACCCACTTTTTTTCCGTTTACGATCGACTTGTCACTCCTGGGGAAAGAAAGCTGACTTTTCTGTCATGCACTCCCGTTGGCTGTGCTGTACCAGTTGGGGAAGGAGGACAGGCGGGCCATGGAATACTTGCTTTCAGCAGTCTTCACAATCTTTTTTGGGTGAAAGCGTAGCACTGCCATTTTTCATTTAGTTTTATAGGATGAATGCCCCCTTCGTTGTCCAAGACCTCTACCTCTATCCCATCAAATCTTTGGGTGGCATGGCTGTGGAGCAGGCGGAAGTGGAGGAGCGCGGCTTTCGTTACGACAGAAGGTGGATGTTGGTGGATGCGCAGGGGGATTTTGTCACCCAGCGGGTGCATCCGCGCCTTGCCTTGCTGCAGGTGGCTTTGGAAAAAACTACCCTGCTCATCACGGGTAAGCAGGACCCTAACCTTCGTCTTTCCATCCCACTGGACCGGGCGGCCGGGAAGGAAATGACGGTTCAGATTTGGGGAGATCGGGTGCTTGCGCGCGAGGTGGGAACGGAGGAGAGTCGTTGGTTTAGTGATTTTTTGGGCATGGAACTGCATTTGGTGCTGCTTCCGGAGAGCTCCCAGCGCAAAATGGACCCTCGCTATGCGGTTCGTGCCGAGTCGGTCAGTTTTGCCGACGGCATGCCCTACGTGATCATTGGGCAGCCCTCCTTGGACGACTTGAATGGGAAGCTGGAGACGGCGGTGCCCATGGATAGGTTTCGGCCCAACCTGGTTTTTTCCGGAGGAGCTCCTTTTGTGGAGGATACCTGGCAGCAGCTACAGATTGGTGCTGTTGGATTCCAAGTGGTGAAGCCTTGTGCGCGCTGTGTGATGGTGACGGTCGATCAGCAAACGGGGGTAAAAGGAAAGGAGCCCTTACACACACTTGCCAGCTACCGTACGGTAAACAATAAGGTGTATTTCGGTCAAAATGCCGTCGCCTTAACCCAAGGAATTGTCCGTGTTGGGGACCTCATTCAACCCCTATAACCTAGCAGTTGAAACCTACCCTTGTCAAGGGTGAAGGGATCAGGAATGGGAAATTGATTGTACAAAGTATCCTACCAGCGGCAGGCAGTCAGGCGAAGTATGGTAACATTTTAATTTCGAACACTGAACGCTGATTGAAGAATTTTGACCTGAAACGTCTTGGTACATTGTACTTAGTACTTATCCGCAGCGCATGAGACGCACCTTGAAGCGCTGTCATTATTGCGGATAATCCTAAAACTCTTTTACTGTTTGGATAAATACCTTGACCATTTCTGGATCGATGTCTGGATAGACGCCATGGCCGAGATTGGCGATATGGCGCTTTCCCCGAAACTGCTCCATCATGGCGATAGTGGCCTCCCGTACTTGATCGGGATTGCCGTAAAGTGCGGCAGGGTCTAGGTTGCCCTGAAGTGTTTTGTTGGGACCGATAAGCACGCTAGATTCTTCGATGCCCATGTTCCAGTCCAATCCGATTGTTTCGCAGGAAAGTTTCCCCAGCGCTTCTCTTGCAAAAAAGGCGCCTTTGGCAAATACCGTTACGGGCACCTCGGTGATCGCATCGCAAATCTGCGCAATGTATTTCAGTGAAAATTCTTCGTATTGGGCGGGGCCTAAAATTCCTGCCCAGCTGTCAAAAAGCTGAACTAGATCAGCTCCAGCGCGGATTTGTGCTTTCAGGTAGTTGATCGTGGAGTCGGTGATCAGCTGTAGGAGCTGGTGGGAAAATACCGGGTCGCGGTATAGCTTTTCGCGGGATAGCGAGAAGGTTTTGCTGCCGCTACCTTCCACCATGTAGGCAAAAATCGTCCAAGGTGCTCCGGCAAAGCCAATCAAGGGAACACGGCCTTGGAGGTGTTTTTTGGTGAGGTGAATGGCATCCATCACGTACTGCAAGTCGTTGTCGCCTTCTGCTACGCGAAGTTTTTTGAGGTCAGCCTCGGAGCGTACCGTTTTGGGAAACCAAGGGCCTCGCTTCTCCACCATCTCGTAGGGCAAGCCCATGGCTTCTGGGATGACGAGAATATCTGAAAAAATGATGGCGGCATCTACACCCAACAAGTCTACAGGCTGTAGGGTCACCTCTGCGGCTAGCGCTGGAGTTTGCGCGAGCTCGATAAAGCCAGAGACGGACTCTCGTACAGCACGGTATTCCGGCAAGATTCTGCCTGCCTGGCGCATGAGCCATACTGGCGTCCGTTCGGTTTTTTCACCTCTAGCCGCCCGTAGCAGCAGATCGTTTTGGAGTTGCATGGCGCAAAGATAATCGGGGAAGGGGAATCAAGGATATGCAGGGCAAATATTCTAGGACATGGACGAGAAAAGTGCCTCAACTTCTATTGCTACTTAGCGGATGGGAGCAATCACGTGCACTTCGGAGTCGCTGACGATCTTGTCGATGTAGTAGCCACTTAGGCTAAGGTTTTTGGAGGCGGCATAGTCCTGGAGGCGCGCTTTTATTGTTTCTGGGCTCGGCATTACCCAACTGTTGCCGGTGACTTTGGCCAGGAGGTAGCGGTTTTCGGGAAACTTTTTCTGGGCAAAGCCCGGGGCGCCAAAGGGGATGTTGATGCCGGCAAACACCTCGAGTGTATCGAGTTTTCCTGCCGGCTCTACCGTGTACAGCGTGTGTAGCGATGCGCCAGGATGTAGGGATTGGAGGGTTTCTACCGAGCGGAAAAGTTCCTCCAATTTACGATCTATGGGAGTTCCTTTGAAGGTTTCTCCAGTGAGTATGTCCGGCGATTTTTCCACGACACTGATCAAGATAGGCCTGTTGCCTCCGAGTTGATCAAAGGTAATGTAGCCACCAATACAAAGGAGGAGCAGTAGGCCTGCGGCGAGAAGTAAGCGTTTTTTCATCGGTTAAAATAAATAGCGGATGCCCAGTCCTCCTTGACCTTTGAGGTGTTGGCGGTCGATGATTTCGAGAAAAAGGCCTGTTTCCACAAAGACGGTAAATGGGATGGAGTCAAAGTAATAGTCAGCGCCAATAAAGAATTCGGGCCCAAAGTCCCCGTTGGTGCGGGTATCGGTTTCGAAGGGTTTGGGTGGATTCATCGTATTGTCCATTGCGCCGTACAGGTAGCTTACCTGTGTGGTGCGGAGTTGTGCTCCCAGTCCTAGGTAGCCGAGAAGGGTGCCCTCTTCGAGTTCAAAGGAATCGGTGATGTCGGTGTGTGCGGCCATCCGAAAAGCCAGGGAGATCCCTTTGGCAGCAGAGACAGAGGCCAGTAGGGCAGATGGGTTTGGAGGCCTGCGGTCAAAGGATTTTTTAAAGTAGTTTTCTGAGTTGACGCTACCGGAACCTAGGCTTAGTTCGTAGGAAATATAGTCGCGCACAAAATCTTTGTAAGTCAACGAAAAGGGATCACCGAGACGGATGCCAATCCCTCGTTCCTGGGCAATCCCGAGGCAGGGTAGGAGGAGCAGGAGTGCAAAAAGCAGCTTTTTCATCGCCAAGGTTTGGGTTAGCTCAGGGCCATTTTTCGCTGCATCTGGTGCAGCTGGGTGTAGTAGCCCCCTTGCTCAAGGAGGCTGTCATGGGTACCTGTTTCTACGATTTCGCCTTTGTTGAGCACCAGAATTTTATCGGCTTTTTGGATGGTAGAAAGGCGGTGTGCGATGACGATGGAGGTTCTGCCCTGCATCATTTTCTCGATGGAATCTTGGATAAGCTGCTCGGTTTCCGAATCCACGGAGGAGGTTGCCTCATCCAAAATCAAGATCTCTGGATTGTAGACCATGGCGCGCACAAAGGAGATCAGCTGCCGCTGCCCTACGGAGAGGGTAGACCCACGTTCCATCACATTGTAATCCAATCCGCCGGGGAGCTTTTCGATGAATTTGGAGGCACCTACGAGTTCGGCCGCTGCAATTACCTGCTCTCTGGTAATGTTTGGGTTGCCAAGGGTGATGTTTTGGTAGATGCTACTGGAAAACAAGAATACATCTTGCAGCACCACGCCGATGTGTTTGCGGAGGGCGCTCAGTTCAAAGTCTTGGATATTGGTTCCATCAATGGTGATGGTTCCCTTGTTGATTTCATAAAAGCGTGAAATCAAGTTGATGATGGAGGACTTGCCTGCGCCGGTGGCACCGACGAGGGCGATGGTTTGGCCTCTTTTTACGTCGAAGGAAATGTTTTTAAGGACGTATTCTTCCTCGTTGTAGGCAAACCAAACCTTGTCTAGGTGGAGGTTACCTTGGATTTTTTCGGGGTTATGGGTGCCTTCGTTGGCAATGTGTTCCGAAGAGGCCAGGAGCTTGAAGATACGAGAGGAGCTGACCACACCCATTTGCAGCGTGTTAAATCGGTCGGCAATCATGCGGATAGGCCGGAAAAATAGCTGTAGGTACATGATAAAGGAGATCAAAATACCGATTTGCAAGTCCATCCCCAGCACACCCACAGCGCCATACCAAACTACTAGGCCGATGCCAATGGCTTGGATGATTTCTGCCACGGGGAAGTAGATCGAGTAGTAGAGTACCGAGCGGATGTGTGCAGCGCGGTGCTCGCGGTTGATTTCCTTAAACTTGTCAAACTCGCGTTGCTCGCGGTTGAAGAGTTGCACGATGGTCATGCCTGTGATGTGCTCTTGCAGGAAGGAGTTTAGGTTGGCAACGGCATTGCGCACGTCGTTGAAGGTTACTTTTATTTTTTCCTTAAACACGTAGGTGGAGATCACCAGCAGGGGTAGCGTACAGAGACTGACCAGGGTGAGTTTCCAGTCGATGTAAAACATGACCCCCAAGATGGTGACAATCTGCAGCAGGTCGCCAATGATGGCGGCGAGGCCTTCGCTAAATACATCAGCGAGGGTTTCGATGTCAGACACGTTGCGGGTAACCAGTCGCCCGATGGGGGTATTGTCAAAAAACTTGAGGCGGAGGCGGAGCAAATGCGTGTAGAGGCGAACGCGGATGTCCTTGATGATTACCTGACCGATCCAGCCCGAGTAGTAAGTATGGGCCCATTGGGCGACGGCTTGGATGACCATCAGGACAACCAGCACATAGATGATTTTCAGTAGGCCTGCCGCATCCCCAAGGGCCACGTGCTCGTCGATGGCGATTTGAATTAGGTAGGGACGGGTGGGGGCAAGGATGGCCAGGGCGATCGTAAGAAACACCAGGAAGTAGAACTGCTTTTGGTAGGGCTTCACAAAGGTGTACAGCTGACGCAAGACCTTCATGTCTACGATTTCTCCGGAGGATTCTTTTTCTTTTGCTAAGCTCAAGGCCTGGTTAGTCTAGGTAAATGTCAGATGGGTACTCGATTTGGCTTAGAAACAAGCCTTTTGCCGGTGCGGCCTTGCCGGCTTGGACGCGGTCTTTGGAGGAAATGATGCGGTGCATATCTTCCACTGGGCGGTGCCCAAAACCAATCTCCAGTAGCGTGCCAACGATGGATCTAACCATCCCACGCAAAAAGCGATTGGCTGTAATGTGAAAGAGCAATTGGTCGCCATTTGGTTCCCAGTAGGCAGTATAAATTTTGCAGCGGAAATGCTTCACTTCGGTATGCACCTTGCTGAAGCATTCAAAATCCTCATAGTCGAGGAGGATTTTGGCGGCTTCGTTCATGAGCGTAACATCCGGCTGCTTAAAAAGTTGCCAAGAGAGCTCCTGAAAGAAAGGATTTTTTGTGGAGGTGATGCGGTAAAAATAGGAGCGTTTGAGGGCATGAAAGCGCGCATGTGCTTCTGGTTTTACTTTTCTAATGGCGAGCACACCAATTTCCTTGGGAAGGATGGCGTTGATGGCCTTTATGAAATGCTCTCCGGGGGCCTGGTGGAGGTCCAGGTGGCAGACTTGCAGCTGTGCATGCACGCCCGTGTCGGTTCGTCCGCTTCCCATGATGGTGATGGGGCTGCGAAAAAGAGTGCTCAATGCGTTTTCCAAACATTCTTGCACGGTAAAGGCATTGCCTTGAATCTGCCAGCCATGAAAGGGGCTACCCTTGTAGCTTAGCTCTAGAAAATACCGTTGCGTCCCGTGTTCCATGTTGGCGCAAAGATACTATTCCCAATCAAATCCGCCGACAAGAATTGTTTTCTTGATATTCCGAGGGGAAGGGGTTTTCTTTGTTAAAAAAAAGATTGCTATGATTCAGCGTGTACAAACTATTTTTCTGTTCCTAATTGCGGTAGGCATGGGGGTGACTTTGAGTACTCAACTTTGGATGCAAGGTGATGTGGATGGGGATTATTGGACCCTGTCAGCCTTTATGCTGACCAACTTGGATGAAGGTGGTGAGGTAATCCAATCCTCTTCCAAATGGTACCTTGCGGCTCTAGCGCTACTCGCTGCAATTTTGGCCTTGGTTTCCATCTTTCAATACCGCCTCCGATCCCGTCAGCTCTTGCTCAACATGATCAATTCCCTAGTGATGGTGTCTCTAGTAGCTGCCACGTTCTTGACTACCAACGGAATCAACGAAGCCATTCAAGGCGAAGATGGGGGTGAGTATGGGATTGGATTTTGGTCGATTTTGGTGTCCATGGTCATGAACATGTTGGCCAACCGCTTCATTAAGAAAGACGAAGCGCTGGTGAGATCCGTAGATCGAATTCGTTAATTTGAAGCCTTGCGAGATCGCAGGGCTTTTTTGTAGGAACGGTTTTCCTCCTTTCCTAGACTTTTCTAACTTGTTGCAGTAGAACACACCCTTATGAAATTTGAAACCCTCGCCATCCACCTAGGAAACAATACGTCTGAAGGCCATCGTGCCGTCGTGCAGCCCATCACTTTGAGTACCACGTTTGAACATGGAAACGAAGCAGGCATGCTGTATTCCCGTGCCAACAATCCCAACAGGCATTCCTTGGAACAGGTTTTGGCAGCCATGGAACAGGGAGAAGATGCAGCGGCTTTTGCTTCGGGCAATGCTGCCGGTACGGCTGTGTACCAGGCGCTCGCTCCTGGCTCCCATATAGTGGCGCCTGACGACATGTACCACGGACTGCACAATTCCATGGTACAGCTCTTTGCGGGCATTCACGAGGTATCCTTTGTGGACATGAGCGATCTCGAAGCCGTGAAAAATGCCATCCGGCCCAACACGGCGCTTTTTTGGGTGGAATCTCCGTCCAACCCGCTATTGAAGGTGAGCGATATCCGTGCGATTTCGGCTTTGGCCAAGGCGCAGGGCGCGATTTTAGCTTGCGACAATACCTTTGCAACACCTGTTTTTCAAAATCCTATTGCGTTGGGTGCTGACCTTGTCATGCACAGCAGCACCAAGTATTTTGGAGGGCATTCTGATATTTTGGGTGGTGCTTTGGTCACGGCGAAAAAAGATGCCTTCTGGGAAAAAATTCGGAACGTGCAGCGCATTGGCGGAGCAGTTCCTTCTCCGACAGACTGTTATTATTTGACGCGTAGTATCCGCACGCTTGCTTACCGCATGAAAGGGCATGCCGAGCATGCACGGCTCTTGGCCAACTTCCTTTTGGCACATCCGCAGGTCGAAAAGGTATACTATCCTGGGCTGGCTTCTCATCCCAACCATGCTGTGGCGGCTAGCCAGATGCATGGCTTTGGGGGAATGCTTTCCTTCACTGTCAAAGGATCCGCTGCCGATGCAGATCGCGTGTTGTCCAAACTTCATTACTTCGCCAATGCGACGAGTTTGGGTGGGGTAGAAAGCCTGATTGAGCGTAGGGCAGCCGTGGAGGGCCCTAATACCACCACGCCTGAAAATCTATTGCGCGTATCAGTAGGACTGGAGCATATTGACGATTTGATCGAAGATATGAGGCAGGCGTTAGGATAGTTTTTGCTAACGGTTGACAGTCCACGGCCCACAGCCCATTTAATTGAGCTTCAAATTTTATTTTCTTTGGTGATCGGCAATGAAGTAGATCTCTTTCGGGCTGGTTATTCCACCACGATCTGTTTTATTCCAGCGATACGTGTTATTGAAAATTCCGAATGACCTTTTCCTGCCAAAATTGTATCTAAATCCGATCCGCTAGCGGATCAAACCTTGCATAGCCCCAGGTTTACCTGCCTCCGGCGGGTAAACCTGGGGTGGGTAATGAGACCATCCCCCACAACCCGCCGTGGCGGGTTGACCAACATCGAAATTAATCAAAAGGTATACTGGTTCGATCCGCTACTGCGGATCGTGAACATCCATCTATTCTATTTCCCACGGGTTACACCCGCGGCTATTCAATGTTGGATCCGCCACAGCGGATCAATTTGGTATTAAAATTAAATTTCAAAAGAGGATTGACAATTTGTTCACGGACCATAGTCCACTTAATTGTAATGCAAAGTTTATCTGGCGGCAGGTGAAAAAGTACCTAAAACAGAAAGGTCCCGCACGAGCGGGACCTTTTTGTTTACTTGTAGATTTGGACTGGCCAGCTGTCGTTGCCCAAGTTGATGTCGGTTGTCACCTTGTCGGGATCGATGACTACCTGCTTGATCTTCTTGCTGCCTTTGTGCAAGTACGTCCAGGTATCTCCACGCTGCCAGATTTCTACGGGTAGGTTTACCCGCTCGGTTGCATTGTCAGCATAAGTGATTTCAAGGGTAACAGGCATTGGGAAATTTCCTTTGTTCACGAGGCTGATTACCTGATTTTCGCCGTAAGGCTGTACGGAAGTGATGCCTAGGTCAATATTGCCATTGCCATAAAACCAGCCTTTCCAGAACCAGGACAAGTTCTCGCCGGCCACATTTTCCATGTGGTTGAAGAAGTCGCCCGGCTGTGGGTGCTTGTAGGCCCAGGTCTTGATGTAGGAGCGGAAGGCGTTGTCAAAGCGCTCGGCTCCTAGAATGTATTCGCGAAGCATCACCAAGCCAATGGCAGGCTTCATGTAGGCCACCATGCCCAAGTTGCGGGTGTCGGTGATGTCTGGATAGTTGTCTATCCCTTCGCGGCTGTCGCTGGTGAAGTAGTTATTGAAGTTACGCGTTTGGTGTAGGGTAGATGGATACTCTCCGTTGTTGAAGGCATTGGAGCTGTAGTGGTTGATGAAGGTATTGAAGCCCTCGTCCATCCAGGCGTAGCGGCGCTCGTTGGTGCCGACGATCATCGGAAACCAGTTGTGGCCAAACTCGTGGTCGGTTACGCCCCAGAGTGATTCTCCTTTGGACTGGTAGTGGCAGAAGTTGAGTCCAGGGTATTCCATGCCACCGATTTCTGCAGCCACGTTGGTGGCAGTTTCGTAAGGGAATTCAAACCACTGCTTGGAGTAGTATTCGATGGAGGCCTTGCTGTATTCTGTGGAGCGTGTCCAGGCATCCTGTCCGTTACTTTCCTTTGGGTAGGCGGACTGTGCCAGGGCAGTTTTGCCGCTAGGCAGGTTGATGCGCGAGGCGTCCCAGATAAATGAGTCGGAAGTACCAAAGGCGATGTCACGCGCATTTTGAATGCGGAAGTGCCAGGTTACCGTGCCGCTCTGCTTAGGACGAGTGAGTGCAGTGTTTTTGATTTCCTCAGGAGATACCAAGTAGACTGTTTCTTCGCTTTGGGCGGCCTTGGTATAGCGTGCGAGAAGCTCCTTGCTGAGCACCTCGGTTGGGTTCATGAGTTTGCCCGATCCCACGACGATGTGGTTGTAAGGCACGGTAACCTTGTAGTCAAAGTTGCCATACTCCAAATAGAATTCACCTGCGCCAAGGTAGGGCTCGGTGTTCCAGCCTTCGGTTTCGTCAAATACAGCCACTTTTGGGTACCACTGGGCGAAGGCGTAGATCCAGCCGTCGGCTACTTTGAGACGACCCATGCGGTCCATTCCTTTTTGGGGTACTTTAAAAGAAAAGTCCATGGAAACTGTGGCTTTACCTCCTTTGGCGGGGATAGGTTCAGCAAACCAAACCTGCATGCGCGTGTCCTCAATGAGGTGGCGGGTGGATAGGGCGCCTTTGGCACCTACTTTTGCGTTTACGTTGGCAATGGCATAGCCTCCGTCAATGTCCCCATTGTAGCGGTTGCCCTGCACGGGAGTGGTGAGGGTACCACGGGAGGTAGGGGTAAAACGGTTTTGCTCGAGTTGGAGCCAGATAAACTCCAGAGGCTCGGGGCTATTGTTGGTGTAGGTGAGGGTTACCTTGCCGGAGAGGCTATGGTTGGCCTCGTCCAGTGCTACCTCGATTTGGTAGTCAGCGGCATTTTGCCAGTAGGCTTCCCCGGGTTTGCCGGAGGCGCTGCGGTAGCTATTTCCTCTGCGGTCGATGACTTCGGTAAAGTCTTTTTGGTTGTTGTCCTTCCCTTGCTGGGAAAAAGTAGGGAAAGGAGCATTCAGAATAAAGAGGGACAAAAGTCCGCTTGCTAGGGTTATTCTTTTCATGGTCGCGTTGTATTTGGGCTCAAAATACGCACAAAACTGTTTATGGCGCTATTTTTTTGTGAAGATGGGTGAAAAGGTGTGCGCTAGGAATTTATAGGGATTGGTTTTTTTCTAACTCATTTTCAACTGATTGATTCGGTTTGAATATTTTTTTTTCGGGAGCTATTGCTTCAAGTAGAAAACAAGTTATCTTTGCATTCCCTTTACAAGAGAGGGAAAAAAGAATGGGAGTTTAGCTCAGCTGGTTCAGAGCATCTGCCTTACAAGCAGAGGGTCGGGGGTTCGAATCCCTCAACTCCCACATCAAATCCCGAAGAAATTCGGGATTTTTTTTGTTTCCATGGGGTCGGGGGTTCTCCCGTAATCCTACGGGATCAACTCCCACAGGAAACCTCGAAGAAATTCGAGGTTTTTTTGTTTCTACAGGGTCAGGGATTCTTCCTTAATTCTACGGGATCAACTCCCACGGCATGCCTCGAAGTGATTCGAGGTTTTTTGAAGAAATTTGAAAAATAAGCTAGGCAACTATTGCCTGAATTTGAACCATTTTTATGGATGCCTACTCAAGGCATGCAAGCATCTATTTTTTGTCGGATAGCTTCTAACCAAGTTGATAGTTTCCACAAGTTTTTTAAGCCAACTCTTCCGATTCAGATAGGTAGTTTTCGTGTAGGAGAAAACCCAAAGGGTTGCTCCTACACGATTTTTGTTAGGTGAAGATTTACTTAAAAACCTGCAATTGTCAGCAAAACACCATTCGGCCCGGACGGTCCAGGAATTCCACAAACTCGGAGATGGTCTGAGGCAGCTACAAAAGGCGCTGGTAATAGTCTAATTTGGTTTAACGGACCTGGAGGGTTCAATGCTATACCATTTGTTCCACTCCACGTATTGAAATTAGTGATAGAATCAGCGTCATTCATGATTATTTCACCAAAACTTTTTAATGCAAACCCAAATGCAATTGTATCTTGAATACAACAAAGAAGGTTGTTCAATGTGTTATTAATATTGTGTGGGTATGGTGCCGCTCCAAATCCAAAAGCACTTAAACATGCATTTCGATAGGCGATTGTTCCTCTTGTTCCTGAATAAAGTATTGGATATGGAAACAAATCAAGGAGAAGAAATCCCTCTCTTGCACATGCTTCCAAAAATGAAACTGTATTCGGAAAAAGAACTCCTGGGAATAAGGTGTTTTTTATAGTGCTAGTCCACGATTGTCCTCGGGTAGGACTACCAGTTGTAGCGTTCCATCTTAAGGGCGAAGGGTTGTAGAAATAATTAAGCAGGGTAGGTGGCGGAGCTTCGCCTATTAATATCTTCTTGATTATGGCTTTACATTTCCTTTCTTTACTCTTTTCGAAAGCACTTTGGATTTCCTCGAAACTCATTTCGTGGGGGTATTCTCCCTCTGCATTCATGATACATAAAAAATATATATATCGCATAAAGTGAGTATGGTAATCTGTTACGTAATCTGGGAATGGAGGGACTGCTCTACCATTGAAATATCCCCCAGCAATACCTAGACGGTCATTGTAATCTGCTGCTGTTATCATGATTATTGATTTAATTTTTTAAAAAAGATAGCTGTTATTTTGGTAAAATTATTTAGTGAACAAAAATTTAAAACACTAGTGGAAGACTATTTGAATGGAGTATTGTAATTACTTCTTTTAGATTATTCATTTTGAATATGCTCCCAAATTTTAGACTCGGTTTCCCCGAAATAAAGCGTGCAATATTTTGGGAACATTAATGAAGTAGGATTTGAAGACTTTTGTTTGAGATAAAAAGACTTTGTAAGGTCTAAAAAGTAAATTGGAAAGTCACCTATCCCATAAACTTCATGTTTATGGTAGAACACGGTAAAATTTTCATCTATATAACTTACTAAATTATTCCAAAAGGATTCATATTCGACCCTATTTCTTGTCTTTTTGTTACCTACTTTGGCAGAAAAGTCAATGGCAAAGGGATATAGGTCTAAGAGTATAAAACCATTTAACGCTAATTTATACAAGGCCGCTACTTTTTCTTCCGGGGTGGATGGATAGTTTATCTGAATACCGAAGGCGGCTAAGGCATGACTTAGCCATTTTGACTTTTCCAGATGGGCAGGATTGTAAAAATACGTTTGGCTTGTTGAATGTGGAGCAGCTTCGCCTATCACAATAGCATTGATTTTAGGGCTAGGCAAAGAGGGGTTGTATTCAAAAAGGTAGGATTCGAAAGGGTGAGGGCCTGGCAAGCCGCGTTCAGCTCGGGTGTCTTTCCCTTTGAAAATGTCCAAGTAATCTTCAAAGAAATTTTCTCTATCTACGTACTCTTGGTAAGGTGGTATTGGATAGGGTGTGTGTGGTTTTACATACTGATTCCACATGTAGGTGTAGTGTTCGATTGAATATCTCATCTTTTTAAAAGAAAAAAACTTTTGATTTTTTTAAATAATCTTCTCCTAGTTCTAGGGTATCGTACACAAGTGGATCTCCCCAACCTTCAACAGACCACTCTGAGTTTAACCACTCACCCAATACCTTATCGACAAATTCTTCCCAAACTGGGCCATTCGCATCCTTTTTGGCAGCCTTAATCCACTGTGCCATATCCACAAGGTCGGATTGGAGAAAAGCCAGCATTTGCAAATCAGTAACCATCCAAAATTTTCTCAATTGATCCAATTTTCGAAGGATTACCTCCTCGTCAAACCTCTTTAAGGATTCATAAGCCCCATATGGCTTAGAAGAATCTATATTCCCCTGAATATCTTTGGGGCTTAGGGCCAAAAGGACCTGCTCTTGTGCTGGATTGCCTTTGCAACACCAGTATGCAATCAATTGTGCCAAGGCTTCATGGGTAAATGAATTTGAAAAATGATATCCATGTACCCAGCGCATACCTGAAGAGATGCCCCAGTGGCTCATCCAGTGTCCCAATTCATGCATTAAGACTACAAAACGGACGTCCTCCTCGGTGAAACTTGGATTTCTTGAACAAAATGCTTCAATTCTATCCTTAAAGAGAACAATTCTGCCCTCTCGGCTTCTTCCCCCGAAATATGCATTTTTAGGATCTTCATCTGTAGATTGGAAAAAATCCAAATAAACGCCCAATTCATCAGGTGTGGGGACATCCCTCCAGGCGTGACTTGGGATGAAGTCTTTTACTTCCTTAATATCACAGTAGTATACTTCAGGAAAACGGTTGGACTGAAAGGAATACCCATATTTTTCGAACACTTCACTTTTCAACCAAATCATTCTCTCTAATTCTTTCATCGAAAATCGGTAGGCAGGAATAGGAAGGACTAGATTAGGTAGAGGAACAGATTGGAACAATCGCAGGAGTATTTGTAGTACATGTTCCTTTTCCATGTCGTAAAAACTCAAGAGCTCTCTACCTCTCGTAGAAATTCTTTTATTCAATTGCTTAAGTACCCGTTGTTTTATTTTCCGGAAATTATCATATGAAACTTCACTCCCCGATTCCTGGTGGATTTGATTCACTTCTTCCCAATAGGCCTTTTTCCAACTTGAAGTGTTTTCAGTCTGTTTAGTAGACAATGCAGCCTGCGTCATCGCTTCAAACAACTTCCCTTCCGTTGCCGAAAGCAACTTGTGCTTTAGAACTACCTTAAAAAATAGATCTATTTTTTGACGTGAATCGAGTTGGTCGAAAGCTCCAAATTCCTTTTCCATCGCATTTTTTACCTGTAATGCATCTTGTTCATTCATTTCCCAATCCTGTTGGATGAATTCCCTTTTTCTAGCAGGAGTTTTTTTCTCGACTAAACTTTCTCCTTCTTGATAGACTTCTGGGTGCCTTAGACCTTCCTCATAAACTTTTTTGCCTAATTTTTTTAACACTTTATTTTTTAAAATCTTTGCGAAATATCCTGGAGGTTCAGTTAGCTTTCCTTTACTTTCAATCTTAAGATAGGTTTGATTTACAAGATCAACTAGATCCTCCTGATGGATGGATCTTTTCCACCTCACGATGGTTATTACCATTTTTTGGATTTGATTTTCATCCCAGGTGGAAAAAAGTTTTTTTAGAATAGTGTGAATTTGTTCCGAAAATCCTTCGAGAGCTGTATTTGAAATTCGTTTTGACATAATGAAAATTTATAAAGTTAAATTCTACTTATTGATACCTAATCAAATCCTTTCGTAATCCCCAAAGTCACTGAAGATAAATAAAACTCCTTGATCTGTTCGTAGATGAAGCCTACTTCCTTGCCAAATCATACTGCTAATTTCACCAAAACCGTAGGGAATGGACATGTTGGTATAATCATGTCTATCCTTGTACACTCGAAAGCTGATTGAATCCAGCTTTTCTATCCTTCCGTAATCGGCAAACGCTAAGAAATTGTTAATAATAAAGAGATTTATGTTTTTATTATATAATATCAGGCATACTCCTTTTGTGACAATTTTCTAAATTTTTTTTTGAGCAAAACCCAAATTCCCTCCTTGAGATAAAATTCCTTCTTGTTCAAAAAGCCATTGGATAAGTGCTGGATCTAACAAATCCAAAAATTCAAATTGGCTTATTTTACGTTCTATATTTCTGAGCTGCGCTGGGCTCCAAGAAAGGTGCTGTAATAATGGTTTAACTTCGGCCGGCAAACTTCCCAGTTTTATAGAGTCATCTAGGATACGACTACGCGTCTGGGTATCTGGCATGGAGATTTCTTGACAAAATAGAAATCTCCTAAAAAATGCTGGATCTAAATGATGTTTTAGATTGGTGGTAGCAACCAAAATCCCCTCAAAACGATCTAGTTCTTCCAGCATTTTTGTTTGGGCTTGATTGTGAAAGGCATCGTTGCTAGTGCTCACTTCCACCCTTTTGCTCATCAATCCATCTGCTTCATTGATTAATAAAATGAGCGGTGATTTACTCTGGGTTCGCTTTTTAGCGTAAGCCTCAAAAACCTTTGCTATGTTCTTTTCTGTTTCCCCCACCCATTTGCTATGAATTTCTGAGAAGTTCATCTGCATGATTTCCACTTTACAGATTTTTGCAACTTGGTGTACGAATTCTGTTTTCCCAGTTCCTGGCAGACCATAAAGTAGGAGCGTAGTGGATTTGTTAGTTTTTTGAGGTCTGGCAATTAACCTGCAGAAAACCTCAAAGAATGCAGTTTCACTGCGATTAAAGTGCAATGGTACTTCTGGTATAGCATGATGCTGTACCTCCCAATACAATCCTTTTGAAGTTCTTTTATCCGGTTGAATCACCTCAATGGATTCATTTCGGAGTAGCTTAACCAACCTTTCTGAGGGTAATGCCTCTAAAGTGATACTTCCTTTTTCCAATGCCATTGTGATCAATTCTTGTTGCTGTGGAATAAACTTGTTTTGATATACCTTATTCAAAACGCTAAGGACTTTCTCAGGCTCTATACCCAAATCCATTAACGAATACGGTATTTCACCTGAAAAAAAGTAGTCCAGGTAGCAACATAGAAAGTGAAGGTCATCGAATGAAGCTTTGGATTTTTTAAGAAATTGGAGGAGAACAACTTCAGAAAAATAACTTCCTGTCAATCGAAGAAAACTGGGAATATCCTTGATGGGAAGGAGTAATGTAGAAAGCCGAACTGCAACAAGACAGTCTCGAATGTCTTGATGGAAGTTTTTTTCTTTTCCTTTCTTTGAAGAATTGAACCTGAAAAAAACCTGCTCTCCCTCCCATTTTTTGAAGATAGCAACAAGCGTTCCCTGCCTAATCAGTACTATAATATCCTTAAAAATTTGCTCATGCTCTATAGACAAAGAATCCAATAGCGCATTTAAGCCAATTTGCCCTGTGTCTGAACATTTTTCTTGGATTATTCTTTTTAAGCAAAATTCGAAGTTCTGATCCATGATGAGATTTCTTGATAGTTCTAACTAAAGAGATAAGGCTTGGAAGACGTATTCTGTGACAGTTTCTCCCAAAAATATTTTTAAAAAAAAAAAATATAATTCCCAAGCGTTACTTGGATTCATTTGACCATTACTAGACATATGAAATCAACGATTTTCTTTCTTGAAAAAATATCCGCGTGGGACCTTTTTTGTTTGTGTTCAGTGGCAATTTTTCTTGCATAAAAAGTGTAAAAAAAGAAGGAAAAAACCGAAAGTGAATCCGATCTCAAAAAATTTAAGTAACCGAAAATCAGTGTATTGACTAGGTATTGAAAGTCCAAAAACTAGTCTTTTTTCTCTACAAGCAGAGGGTCGGTTGATCTGCCGTAATTCTCCGTGATCAACTCCCACGGCATGCCTCGAAGTGATTCGAGGTTTTTTGGTTTTTCAAGCTGCTATTTTCATATTGAGCTTTCTTTTTAACCCATCATGCCATGTTGAGGCTAATTATTGCAGGATCAAGAAATTTTGAAGAGTATCACTTATTAGAATCCAGTTTGGATGAGTTCATTGAACGTAATTCGATTGGTGATCCCGATCCAGGGGTGATTATCATTTCTGGGTTGGCCAAAGGAGCTGATCTTCTTGGGGTGCAGTATGCCAAGCAAAAGGGGTATCAAGTGGAGGAATTTCCTGCAAACTGGAAACTGGGTCGGAGTGCTGGCCCCAAGCGCAACTTGGAAATGGCAAAATCTGCCAATGCTTGCATTGTGTTTTGGGATGGAGTGAGTAAAGGAACTGCCAATATGATTGAATTGGCAAAGAGGCATCAGCTCAGATTGTTGGTCATTAATTTTGGAACAAGTAGGCTCTGAGATATTGAGGCCTCTTTCACTTTAGATTTTTAAATTTGAAGGCAAGGTTTTTATATGTTTGGCCCTTTTCCAGATTGATTCGGCCCACTTTTCATGTTTTTAATCACATTGAAACCCTTCAAAGAAATTTTGAGCCAATTCGATTTTTTCGGCTACAAACATCTCTAGATTTTCACCCATTTGCCAAAAACTTTTTCTTTGTTAATGTTAATGGATAAGAACCCATTGTCATTTTTAGGCGTGAATAATTTACTGACTTGTGATCGCTTTAAACTTTCTTCTATTAAAATTAAACACAGTTGTGCCAAGTTGATGAATCTTTCGATCCTCTTATAATTCTAAATTGACCGTTACCATTAAATGATACAATTAAATAATTTCCTCTTTGCCAAAATCCTTTTGCAACTGCAAGAACATTGTTCCAATTTTTGTTTAAAAGTGGTTGGTGATCTGTTGGATTTGGGTGTTCATTTGAAGTGAATTCTTGTTTATTTGTTCCAGGTACATCTGCCCAAGATGAAATTTGAAAACTCCCTTTTGAAATGGAATTTTTTAGACCAACAGCATAGGCTGGATTAAGTGATTGGTTATAACTATTTACGAGCCAAGTCGTTCGGGTAGCATTATAAGGAGTGATGCCCTTTGTTAAAGCGTTTTGTATTGGAAAAATAAAGACTGTATCGTGAATTGCCGTTGGATTTACAAATTCAGCGGCCATTGCATCTAAGTCGTCAGGCAATAGTCTTGAAGAGTTTGGTGGACTAACTTCGTTTAATGTTTCTCCGTTTTGCGATTCTGAAAGCCCATCAAAAATCGCGGATTCAATTAGGTCGGCTATATTATTATTTAATGGCAAGTTATGTGCAATTATAAACCAATCTACATCTTCGTTATTATTCCAAATGTCTAAAATACGAATTACTTTACTACTCATTTGTTTAAACGGTGTTGAAGAATTTAAGCAATTTTCTGCTTGGTAAAAATGTTCAAATACCCTATCATTAGTGCCTTGTCCAACGTAAAATATTTTTCCGTCCCTTGGATCACGCAACGCGTAAACATATTTTCCAAGTTTTTCTTTTTGTAAAATGTCAAATGCTCGTTGAGTATTCATTTTTATTTATTTTTTTTCGACAGGGTAACGATATTTAATCTTTTTTATTAAAATTAGAATGATTTTTATAAAATCCAAAATATCTATCATTTACTTTTTTTAGAAAAATATTACACTCTTATTTAGAGTGTTTGTTAGATTCAATGGATAAAAACCCGGAGTAATGTAAGTTTCCCAAAAATTCTAACTTCTTAATACATTAGTAAAAATTACGAATCCAGTTTACTCAGTTTTTTTGGGCTCTTCACTCCCTCAATACCCATACTTCCCTTTCCATCTTTTCGAGAGGAAGCTGCGGAGTTCTTTTTCGCGGGCATTGTCTCCGGGGTCGTAGAGTAGCTTGCCTTTGATCTCCTCGGGGAGGAATTCCTGGGCAACAAAATTGTCTGGGTAATCATGTGAGTACTTGTAGCCCTTGCCGTAGGCTAGGTCTTTCATCAGCTTCGTTGGTGCATTGCGTAAGGGGATGGGAACGGATAGGTTGCCTGTTTCTTTCACCAAGGCCTGGGCTTGGTTGATGGCCAGGTAGGCGGCATTGCTCTTTGGCGAACTCGCCAAGTAAGTGACGCACTGGGAGAGGATAATCCGCGCTTCGGGGTAACCGATAATTTTTACCGCTTCAAAGGAGTTGGTAGCTAAAAGCAGGGCATTTGGGTTGGCGTTTCCGATGTCTTCGGAAGCCAAAATCACAAGTCTACGCGCAATGAATTTGATATCTTCCCCGCCCTCAATCATTCGGGCTAGCCAATACACCGCAGCGTTGGGATCGGATCCCCGGATGGATTTGATAAAGGCCGAGATGATGTCGTAGTGCTGCTCACCAGATTTGTCATACAAGGCTACCTTCTGTTGGGCGATTTGCATGACCTTCTCGTCAGTGACCACACAAGGATTTTCCTGGATTCCATCGATGACGATTTCCAGGAGGTTGAGTAGCTTCCGTCCATCTCCTCCCGAAATCCGCAGTAAAGCATCCGTTTCCTGTAGTTCTACTTGGATTTTTTTCAGGTCAGCGTCTCTTTCCAAGGCCTGCTGGACCATGGCTAGCATCTCGACTTTGCCCAGGGGATTTAAGGTGAATACCTGGCAGCGGGAAAGGAGGGCTGAGTTGACTTCAAAAGACGGGTTTTCGGTCGTGGCGCCGATGAGCCTAACAATGCCCTTTTCCACAGCACCCAACAGCGCATCCTGCTGGGATTTGTTGAAGCGGTGGATTTCGTCGATAAATAGGACGACACCGGTTTGAAATTTTGCTTTGTCGATGATCTCACGGATGTCTTTGACTCCAGCATTGATTGCAGACAAAGGATAGAAGGGAGCCTTGATCTCGTTGGCAATGATGTTGGCAATGGTGGTTTTACCAACCCCAGGAGGGCCCCAAAGAATCAGAGAGGGTACATTTCCCGATTTGATGGCCTTGTAGAGAAAAGAGGAAGGTGAGGATAAATGCTCCTGGCCGATCAAATCTTCCAGTCGGGAGGGGCGCATTCGTTCGGCTAGGGGGGTGGGGTTCATTTTTTAGAGGCAAGATTTGTTAGTATCAAGTATCAAGTATATAGTATCAAGACGCATCAGGAGCAGCATTCAAGTCCTGCTACGAATCCCCACTTCTTCGTTCTTCAATCGGAGTTGGACATTCGACATTAAAAAAAATAGTATCAAGTATCAAGTATCAAGTATCAAGTATCAAGTATCAAGTATCAAGTATCAAGTATCAAGTATCAAGACAAATTTAAATGGTTAACGAATCCCCTCTTCTTCTACTTGGTACTGGCCTGCCTGCCGGAGGCAGGTACTTAAATTAAGGTCTAATTTGATTCTATTTGATAAATGGAGTCAAATTCTGCCTGCTTTGATTTTTCTGCTTCTTCCAAGTCGAAATCATCTTGAATCCCCAACCAAAATTTTGCAGAGTTGCCAAAGAATTTTGAAAATCGTAGCGCCGTATCTGCGGTGATTCTACGTTTTCCCTGGATGATTTCTGATATTCTAGTCTGAGGCAGATGTGTTCCTTTTGCAAGGCGGTACGCGGAAATCCCAAAGGGCTTGATAAACTCCTCATTTAAAATTTCGCCCGGGTGTATGTTTTTCATTTTTGGCTAATCAATCAAAAATTGAAATACTTGAGAGAGGTCTTGAACTTTCGTGGATGGTTAAAATCGAGATTCTTTGAAGATCAAAAATGACATAGATGATCCTGAAATTCATGAAAATGATTTCCCTAATGTTTTTGTTGTTTAACTCTGGTACTATTCGACCAATTTCTGGGTGCGCGATGATCAAAATTTCTTTTTCAAAAATCTGATCTACTAGGTTCTCAGAAAATTTCTCCGAGAAACTAGAATAATAGGCTTGGATTCTGTAAATATCTTCAATGGCTTGTTTTGACCAGGTTATTTTGACCATTCTTTCACCATCTTTTTTGCCTGTTCAGTCGTGAATGTTTCTCCTCGCTCCGCTTGTCTGAGTCCAGTCTCAATCTTATTGAGAAGAATTAATCGATCCATCAATTCTTCGATGGAGAATTCCTCAGGGAGTGATTTGATCACTTCGATCGCTTTGTCTTTGGTAATCATGGATTTATGTTTTGTTTAATTTAACAAGAAAAATTCAATCTAGGTGAATTCAACTCCTAGAAATCCGTTTCCCAAACTCCTCCAGGTGATCGTCTCCAAAGTCTAGGTGGGTGACGAAGCGAATTAGGTCCTTGCCAAACTTCACTCCCTTAATCCCTTGTCCAGCAAGCTGCTGCAGGTAGGTCTCAGGGCTGATGCCTTCCAATCGGGCAATGACGATGTTGGTTGCTACCGGTAGCACTTCTGCCACATGGGCTGCTTTCACCAGAAACTCACCCAAGATCCGGGCGCGGTGGTGATCTTCTTTCAGGCGCTCTACCTGATGATCTA
>JBIIFN010000047.1:0-14868 GCA_044237325.1 Algoriphagus sp. | reverse complement strand
CTATTTTCGCCTATATAGCTGGGTTCTTCAACGCCGACTAGCGCTCCTTTACTGAACTGATTGTAGGCCTCAAGCAAGGTGGTAAAGCCTGAGTATGCGTCTTTGACGCGGATAAGTGTGGTCGTATGGGGTTTTGAGGCCACAAAGTCTTGCGAAACAATCACTGCCGTAGCAGCTGTTTCGTAGAGATAGGCCTCGTATTTTTCATTTGCCAAGAAGCTGATACCTCCGGGCTGGCCTTCTTGTATTTTGTCTAAGCGGTTTACCTTTTGCGAGGCATCTCCGGCCACGGTTCCGCCTAAAATGCCTGCAAGTTGTTCCAACGAAAATTCCATGGGTGCCCTAGTGGTTTAGTGGGGTAAAAGTAAGCTTTTTGCCACGCATACGTAGTGTTTTTCTACCATCTTACTCATCACTTTGATGTTGGGCAGGTCCGCAGCGCTTGCTACATCTACCACTTCACCATGCTTAGTGAGGATGGAAATACGGTCTTTTTCCCCGTAGCCATAGTTGCTGATGGTGCCTGTTGAGAAGAAATAGTCTACGTCTTCATCGGGCAGCTGCAGCTTTTGCTGGGCTTTGCTTCGCAGTGCTGCAATTTCCTGTGGGGAATAGGGGTCGTTGACAAGAGTGATTTTGAAAAGGTTGCGCGTCAAAAACATGCTGGATATGTTTTTGAGCACGTAATCCGCATCGTTTTTCCAGATCTTGATTGCTCCCCAAATGTCAAAATCATCTAGCTGGAGGAATTTTTTCAACAGGCCGCTGTCATTTTTGAAATCGGCAACAGTGACTTCCCTAGCCATGAAGTAGGCCAGCTCTTCGGTGACATAAAATGTGCTACCTGCCTGGGCCAGTTTTTTGGCTCTCTGAATCAAATTGATCAACATTTTTTCTGCACTCACCGTAGTTTTGTGTAGGTATACTTGCCAATACATCAGGCGTCGGGCACTTAAGAAATTTTCGATGGAGTAGATGCCTTTTTCCTCAATGACCAGCTGGTCGTCTTTTACAGCCATCATTTTGATGATGCGATCTGCGCCAATGGTACCTTCGGAAACACCCGTAAAAAAGCAATCACGCTGGAGGTAGTCCAATCGGTCGATGTCCAGCTGGCTGGAGACTAGTTGGTGAAAAAACTTTTTCTCGTAGAGGTTCTTAAATATGCGTAACGCTAAGTCTAGCTGTCCGCCAAACTCTTCGTTGAGCAGTTCAATGGTCAGCAAGGAAAGTTCTTCGTGAGGAATCCCCTGCAATAAGCTATATTCAAGGGCATGAGAGAAAGGACCATGCCCTATGTCGTGCAAGAGTATGGCGAGTAGCGCAGCTTCGTATTCTTCGTCTGAAATGGCTGTGCCCTTGATTCTCAGGTTGTCCAAAGTAATGCTCATCAGGTGCATGGCGCCCAATGCGTGGTGGAAGCGTGTGTGTAAGGCTCCGGGGTAGACAAAATCAGTTAAACCCAATTGCCTGATTCGGCGTAACCTCTGAAAGTAAGGATGGTCGATGATGGCAAAGATCAACTCGCTAGGTATGGTGATGAAACCATAAACAGGGTCGTTCAGTATTTTTTGGCTTTTCAATCAGCACGGGTTTGATTGACCCAAAAGTAGTTATAATTTTAAAAGAAAAGGGAAGAAAGATGTCTCAAAAATTCCATGTACTCTGGGCCGACGATGAAATTGACTTACTCAAGCCACACATTCTTTTTTTGGAAGGAAAAGGCTGCCTAATTACGACAGTCAATTCGGGGGTAGATGCCATCGAAGAGGTTGAAAATAAGAACTTTGATGTCGTTTTTTTAGATGAGATGATGCCTGGAATGACGGGCTTGGAAACCCTCCAGCAAATCAAGCAGCTCAAACCCCAGATTCCGGTGGTGATGATTACCAAAAGTGAGGAAGAACAGCTTATGGACGAAGCAATCGGCGGCAAGATTGCTGACTACCTCATCAAGCCGCTCAACCCCAGTCAAATTTGGCTTTCTGTAAAAAAAATCCTTCAAAATAGACAGCTGATAGAGTCCAAAACAGCCCAAAATTACCAGCAGGCATTTCGGCAAATTAGCCAGGAGTTGGACGAGGCTAGAGCTCCCCAGGATTGGGCAGACCTCTACAAAAAACTCACCTTTTGGGAAATGGAGATGGAAAGCAGCGAAAATAAGGGCATGCTGGAAGTTTTGGAAGCACAAAAAATTGAAGCCAATGCCTCCTTTGGGCGGTTTGTGAAAGAAAATTACTTGGATTGGCTAGCTGATCCGGTACAGGATGCGCCTTTACTTTCTCATCAGGTCATGCGGGAACATGTATTCCCTTTGCTTCGAAAAAAAACACCCCTGTTTTTTATTGTCATCGATAACCTCCGTTTGGACCAATGGGAAGAAATAGAGCCACTACTAAGTCCCTACTTTCACGTTGAAGAAAAGTCTACGTACTTCAGTATCCTGCCCACTACAACTGCCTTTGCCCGTAATGCGCTTTTTTCAGGGATGATGCCTGCTGAGATGGCTAAGGATTATCCCCAATTCTGGGAAAATGAGGATTCAGAGGAAGGGAAAAATAAGAACGAGGAGGACTGGATAAAATTGAACCTCGAAAAAAACAAACTCCCTGTTAAGTTTTCCTACCATAAAATCTTGCAAATGCAGGAAGGAAAAGCGGTGCTTGACCAGTTCCATACCTTGTTGCAAAACGAATTTAACGTGCTGGTATACAACTTTGTGGACATGATCTCTCATGCGCGAACAGACATGAAAATGATTCGTGAACTGGCACCAGACGAAGCAGCCTACCGCTCCCTGACACGAAGCTGGTTTGAACACTCTTCCCTGTTTGAACTGATGAAAAAAATCCAGCAGGCAGGAGGGGAGGTGGTTCTGACCACTGACCACGGTACCAAACGCGTAAACAAACCCTACCGCATCATTGGTGATAAGCACGTGACCACCAACTTGCGGTATAAGCAAGGCAAAAATTTGAATTTTGAGGCTGGTAAAGTTTTTGAGGTGCGGCGTCCCGAGGATGCAAAGCTTCCCCGCCTAAACGTCTCTTCTACCTACGTGTTTGCTGTAGAAGATTATTTCTTTGCCTACCCCAATAATTACAATTATTACGTCAGCCACTACAAAGATACTTTTCAACATGGGGGCATATCCCTTGAAGAAATGATCATTCCTATTGTACATTTGCGTTCCAAAGCTGATAATTTTGCAAACTTTTTCTTACTCCCTTGATCGTATTGACGAAGTAGCCCAGCAGCTACTTCAGGCTGCAGGGGAACAAAAAGTATGGGTTTTTCGAGGACAGATGGGTGCTGGCAAAACTACCCTCATCAAGTCTGTTGCTCAAGCACTTCAAGTTATCGATTCGGTAAGCAGCCCTACCTTCGGTATTGTCAATGAATACCGTACTCGAACCCAATACCTCGTCTTCCACTTTGATTTTTATCGCTTGGATGATCCCCTTGAGGCCTTGGATATCGGAATAGAAGAGTATTTTTATAGTGGAAACTATTGTTTGCTCGAATGGGCAGAGAAAATTGGTCAGTTTCTTCCCGACCACTTTTTTCTCATTGACCTTGCCATAGCTTCTGAAACTGGAAGAACATTAACCCTTCACCACCACCAAGATGGCCACTGATTTGTCTGGATTCGCCTCGGTGGGATTGATTCCCAAAGAGTCGCCCGCATCGAGTAAGAAAGGAGGAAAACCGATGACTTTGGGTTTGCCAAAGGAAATCTCTCTCCAAGAAAAACGTATTGTATTGACTCCTGAAGCAGTGGGAATCCTCGTCAATAATGGCGTAGATGTACTGGTAGAAACGAATGCTGGAGAGCAAGCGAAATTTTCAGACCAAGAATACTCGGATGCAGGCGCCAAAATCGCCTATTCCAGAAAAGAGGTGTTCAGTGCCGATGTGGTGGTAAAAGTAGATGCGCCAACGCTGGAAGAAATTGCCGACATGAGTGCAGGTGCCTGCTTGATCTCTGCCTTGCAACTCGAAAAGCAAAGTGCGGACTATATCCAAGCGTTAAATACCAAAAAAATCACCTCCCTAGCCTTTGAATACCTAGAGGATAAGGTGGGGGGCATGCCCGTCGTTCGCGCGATGTCCGAAATCGCCGGTAGCACAGTGATGCTCATTGCCTCTGAATACCTCTCCAGTGTCAATGAAGGAAAAGGGCTAATCCTGGGAGGCATCACAGGGGTGCCGCCCACCAAGGTAGTCATCCTGGGCGCAGGTACAGTGGCGGAATATGCTGCCCGAACCGCCCTTGGTCTTGGAGCTAATATCAAGGTGTTTGATAACCACCTCTACAAGTTGAGAAGAATAAAACAGCTACTCGGCCAACAAATAGCCACCTCTACCCTGGACAATGCCAGCTTGTCCCAAGCACTGACTGAGGCAGATGTGGTGATCGGAGCACTACGTGCAGAAAAAGGGCAGAATAAAATTGTGGTTTCTGAGGAAATGGTCGCCAAGATGATTCCTGGAAGTATCCTCATTGACGTGAGTATCGATCAAGGCGGTTGCGTAGAAACAGCCCGCATGACAACGCATGAAAATCCTGTTTACCGTACGCACGATGTCATCCACTATTGTGTGCCAAATATTGCTTCTCGCGTCGCGAGAACAGCCTCCTATTCCCTAAGCAATATTTTTACGCCCATTTTATTGCATATGAATGACCTTGGAGGTGCTGAGGAAATGATTTTTACCTACAAATGGTTTCTCAAAGGAGTGTATACCTACCGTGGTAGTTTGACCAATGCTTATTTGGCAAAGAAATTTGGGCTCAACCACAAGGAGTTGCAACTGTTACTTGCCGCTAGGTATTGATAAGGAGCGGTTAACATCCTCCTTTCAGATTTAAAAAAATGGCTTATTTTTGATGGAATCTTCTGCGTACTCCCAATCAGCACCCATGCGAAAAGTTCTACTTTTACTTTCTTTTATTTTTAGTGCTGCTTTTGCAGTTGCTCAGCAGGCACCTGCCGCCTACCTCAAGGCAAAATCAGATTTGGATGCCAAAGAATACGCACTGGCAAAAGATGGATTTGCACCCTTTCTGGATGAGGCGAGCTATGGCGTTCTTTCCTATTATGCGGCCTTTCACAGTGCAGAAGCTGCACTACAACTTGGACAAGCTCCTCAGGCTATCGAGCAATTGACCAATTTGAAGGGAAAAGATTGGACCAAATCTGAAGAGGTTACCTATCTACTTACCTTGGCCTATTTCCAAAACAATGAACTAGTTGCTGGCCTTCAAACATTAAAAGAGATTACTAGTGAATCATTTTTGAGCAAAGGATACCGTGCTACCTTTACTTATTTGAAAGCCACCTCTCCCGAATTTCTGATTCCCAACCTAGATCAATTCAAGGAGAATAAGGGATTCACGGCGGCATTGGTCTATGTATTGCAACAGAAACCCATTATGTCTGCTTCCGAGCGTAGTACTCTTAATCAGCTTATTCAGTCTGGGGCACAACCGGCAGTGAAGGATAAGGTGCTAGATGTGGTGGTTATTTTGCCCTTCACTTCTAGTCCTGGACAAGATATTAGTTCCTTGGAAAGTAATTTTGTTCTGGAATTGTATCAAGGCATAGCTTTTCAAGTAGCTTCTTTGAAGGCACAAGGCCATAGAATACAGCTCCATACTTTTGACTCCAAAAGGGACCTCAACTACCTCAATGCGCTTGTCAAAGACCCTACTGTTCTTGATGCAGACGTGATTGTGGGACCTATTTATTCAAACGAAAGTGAATTAATTAGCGCCTTTGCTGAAGTGCAGAATATCCCATTTATTCATCCTCTTTCCAACCTCGGAAATCGATTTGAGGAAAGTCAATACAACTACTTGTTTAGGCCTTCCTTGAGTTCCATGGCTACAGGTATAAGCGAAGCATTGACTTCACAGGGTTGGGGGGCAGACGTAGCCATTGGCTATAGCGGCAGTGCCAGAGACGAGCAATTGGCTAAGGTCCTGGAAGGGGTTTTAGCCAAAAAGGGATTTAATGTGGTAAAATCTGAAAAAATAGACCCAAAAAATGCAACAACCCTTCTCCAAGGGGTGGGTGTTCGCAGAGGAAATCGCCCCACAGTAGACCAAATCGTTCTTCTCAGTGATGATCCGGCTATTGCGCAACCAGTCTTCTCGCTGATGGAAAGTATTTCTACCAAAGTTCCACTCTTGGTTATGGATTCTTGGCTTGGATTTAACTTCTCGAACTACGAGATGTTGGAGTTTTCCAACTTCTACTTTATCTCCAACAATACCCCAAAGTACAATTCCGAGGCTATGGAGAATTTCCGAAATCTCTTTTACGAAAAGCACCTTATTTTTCCCTCAACGAACGCCATCCTTGGCGCAGAACTCATGTACTGGCTTCAGGCCAATGCTGAGTTTGCACATGATTACGACCCCCGTGTACCCCTAGATCAACGGGGCTACCAGGAAGGTCAGCTTACCTGGGGATTTAATTTTCAAAAAGTGAACAACAACAGCTATTCTCCGGTTTTTAAACTAGAATCTGGAGAATTGATACCACTACGTTAACCCATGCAAATTTCTGAAAGCAAAAGGCTTTTTGCCCATGCGAAAAACTTTATTCCAGGCGGAGTAAACTCACCCGTGCGTGCCTTTCGTGCCGTAGGAGGGGAGCCCCTATTCATCAAAAGAGCAGACGGAGCCTTTCTATACGACGAAGACGACAATGCCTTCATTGAGCTGATCAATAGCTGGGGACCCATGCTACTTGGACATAATTCACCCATGATCAAAGCGGCAGTGCTGCAAGCCATGGAAAATGGCACTTCCTTTGGCGCGCCCACCGCACGCGAGGTGGAGATGGCAGAACTGCTGGTGAGGATGGTTCCTGCATTAGAAAAAGTTCGGATGGTCAATTCCGGTACCGAAGCCACCATGTCTGCCATTCGTGTTGCTAGAGGATATACTGGGAGAGACAAGTTTATCAAAATGGAAGGCCACTACCATGGCCATGGGGATTCTTTCCTTATTGCAGCAGGCTCTGGCGCCATCACCATGGGGCACCCCGATTCGCCTGGAGTGACGGAAGGAACAGCCAAAGACACCTTGCTTGCCCCCTTCAATAACCTGGCAGCCATTGAGCAGCTGGTGAAAGCAAATCCAGGACAGATTGCCGCGCTAATCTTAGAGCCTGTGGCTGGAAATATGGGCTTGACACTGCCCCAACCTGGCTACCTACAAGGACTTCGAGAGATTTGTACCCGCGAGGGGATTGTCTTGATTTTTGACGAAGTCATGACAGGATTCCGCCTAGCCAAAGGGGGCGCCCAGGAATTGTTTGGTGTTACTCCAGACCTCACCACGCTAGGCAAAATTATTGGTGGAGGCATGCCGGTAGGAGCCTATGGAGGAAAAAGAGAAATCATGGAATTTGTATCTCCCGCGGGGCCTGTGTACCAAGCTGGCACCCTATCGGGCAACCCAATCGCGATGGCGGCAGGTCTGGCCATGCTCCATCACCTCAATACCCATCCGGAAGTATACGATCGACTCAATTCCATCGGCGACATGCTTACTTCTGGGATTAGGGAGATCAACGCGAAGCTAGGCTTGGATTATACAGTCAACCAGCTAGGTAGCATGTATTCCTTGTTTTTCTCCACGGCCCCAGTCATCGATTTTGAGACTGCTAAGAAGGCGGATACCGTTCTTTTTGGCCGATACTTCCAAAGCATGCTCAAGCGCGGGGTGTATCTAGCACCTTCTCAATTTGAAAGCTTGTTTCTATCTACTGCACTTTCCGACGAGTTGATTGGCCGAGTCCTTCAAGCACACGAGGAAAGCATGAAAGAAATCCATTAACAAAGCAGCACATGTCCTTAAACGTATACGGCATCAAAAATTGCGACACGATGAAGAAGACCTTTGCCTTTTTGGAGGCAAAGGGGAGCGCATATATTTTTTTTGATTACAAGAAGCAGGTTGCAGATGCAGATTTTCTACGTGGGGTTATTGCCAAAAGCAGCTTGGCCGCTGTAGTCAATACCCAAGGGACTACCTACAAAAAGATGGGAGATGCCGAAAAAGTGGCTCTAGCGAAACAAGAGTCAGCGATACCGATCTTGATAGCCCATCCGAGCATGATAAAAAGACCAATTATTATTTACCCCGATGGAAGCATTACACTGGGATTTTTGCCGGAGCTAATCTCGTCCAAACTGCCTTAAAGCTTTTTCCTGACCGATTTAGCCTTGTGGAGGAAAAAAGTCCGGAAGGTGGATTAAGATATCCTTTGTCATGGCATCTAGGTCATATTCCGGCTGCCAGCCCCAATCGGATCTTGCTCGGCTATCGTCAATGCTATCTGGCCAGGAATCCGCAATGGCTTGTCGGAAATCCACTTGGTAATTAATTTCAAAGTTGGGAACCTCTTTTTTGATGCTTGCAAAGATCTCTTTCGGGGAAAAGCTCATGCCTCCTAGGTTGTAGCTAGAGCGGATTTTTATGGATTCCTTGGGGGCGTTCATTAGATCCAAGGTAGCCTTGATGGCATCCGGCATGTACATCATTGGGAGGTAGGTGTCCTCACTCAAGAAACAGGTAAAGGGTTGGTTTGCAATCGCCTTGTGGTAGATGTCCACCGCATAGTCGGTAGTGCCGCCACCTGGCAAGGATTTGTAGCCAATCAATCCAGGATAGCGTAGGCTTCGTACATCTACTCCATATTTTTCGAAGTAATAGTTGCACCAACCCTCACCTGCAAGTTTGCTGATTCCATAGACCGTGTTAGGGTTTTTCTCACAAAATTGTGGGGTGTTGACCATTGGGGTGCTGGGGCCAAAAACCGCAATGGAAGAAGGCCAATACACCTTGTCTAGCTTCAAGTCCTTGGCCAATTCCAAGACATGTAGCAAGCTGTCCATGTTGAGCTGCCAGGCAAAATGTGGATTTTTCTCTCCCGTTGCAGAGAGGACGGCGGCCAGGTGGTAAACTTGGGTGATTTGCTCTCGCTTTGCCAAGTCGTAAAGTGCTTCCTTGTTCATCACATCTAGCACCTCAAATCGGCAGAAGTCAAACAGTGAACTAGCAGTAGCTCTCAGGTCCGTAGCGATGACTTGGTCACCTCCAAATTGTTGGGCTAAGGCTTGCGTAAGTTCTGAGCCAAGCTGTCCAGCAGCTCCAATAACTAGGATTTTGTGCATAGAATGGTCTTTCAGGAAACCCCTCGTTACCTTGAGGGTTTTTGTTTTATATTTGGGTTTGCTTCCGCAAAAGTAGCAAAAAACCCCTGTCTCCCGAGGATTTTTGACCAATGGAGATTCAAATTTTCCCCGAAGCTTTTCACCTTATTTTCCGACTATGTATACCCAGTTTAAGCCCAAATTAGAGCAAGAATTGCAGGCTATTGCCGCAGCAGGACTATTTAAGAAAGAACGTGTCATCACCTCTCCCCAAGCGGCCCAAATCACCATTGCAGGAGGAAATAAGGTTTTGAACTTCTGTGCCAACAATTACCTAGGCCTCTCTTCCCATCCCAAGGTGGTGCAAGCCGCAAAGGATGCCATTGATAGTCATGGGTTTGGCATGTCTTCGGTTCGCTTTATTTGCGGTACGCAAGACATTCATAAGGAATTGGAAAAGAAAATTTCTGAATTTTTGGGTACCGAAGACACCATCCTCTATGCTGCGGCCTTTGATGCAAACGGAGGAGTGTTCGAGCCACTTTTTGGGGCAGAAGATGCCATAATTTCAGATGCGCTCAACCATGCTTCGATTATCGATGGAGTTCGCCTTTGCAAAGCGATGCGTTATCGCTATGAGCATAACAACATGGAAGATTTGGAGAAGCAACTTCAGGATGCCGTGGCGGCGGGAGCGCAGCAAAAAATCATTGTGACTGATGGTGTATTTTCCATGGATGGAACAATTGCCCAATTGGATCGCATCGTGGCACTTGCCGAGAAGTACGAGGCGCTAGTGATGACTGACGAATGCCATTCTACTGGATTTATGGGAAAAACAGGTAGGGGTGTGCACGAGCATTGCGGTGTCTTGGGCAAGATTGATGTGATCACTGGCACACTGGGCAAGGCACTTGGTGGTGCTTCGGGGGGATTTACATCTGGAAGAAAAGAAATCATTGAACTGCTGCGCCAGCGCTCTAGGCCTTATTTGTTTTCCAATACGCTAGCTCCTTCCATTACGGGTGCATCGATAGCTGTCTTGGATTTGCTTTCGGAGACGACCGAGCTCAGAGATAAACTGGAGGATAATACCCGTTATTTCCGTGAAAAAATCACCCAAGCGGGTTTCGATATCAAGCCAGGTGAGCATGCCATCGTTCCTGTCATGCTGTACGATGCGGTGCTTTCTCAGCAAATGTCGGAAAAGCTCTTGGCTAAGGAAATCTACGTGATTGGGTTTTACTACCCAGTTGTGCCCAAGGGACAGGCACGCATTCGGGTACAAATCTCTGCGGCGCACAGTCGGGAGGATCTTGATCAGGCTATTGCTGCCTTTACCGAAGTAGGTAAGGAGCTAGGGGTGATCAAGTAGAATACATAAGACTGCAAAAAAAAATCGGCAAGGGTCCTTGTCGATTTTTTTATGTCTTATTTTTTTGGAGCGAGACTTTTTTTGGTGGCGAAGTCATGCTCGGACAGCTTCTCAAATCTCTCGTCAAGGTCCTCATTGTTGAGGTAGTCGTTGATGATTTCTCGTACTTCTTGAAAAGATAAGTTATGCAACACCTTACCATTTTTAGCCATAGAGATCTGGCCGCTTTCCTCAGAGATGACCAGAATCAAGGCGTCTGTTGCTTCTGACATGCCAATTCCTGCCCGGTGGCGTAACCCAAATTGAGCGGGCACCTCTCGTTCGGTCACAGGAAGGATGCAACGCGCCGCTTTGATCTTTCCTTTGTGGATAATCACTGCTCCATCGTGGAGAGGGCTGTACTTATTGAAAATTGAAATTAAGAGCCGCTTGGATAATTCTGCATCTAAAATATCTCCACTTTCGGCATAGAATTTAAGTTCTACTGTACTTGAAATCACAATCAAAGCTCCTGTATTCGATCCTGCTAGGATTTTGGCAGCATCGATAATGGGGCTGATATTGAAACCGGAATTTTCTTTTTTTCTCCAGAAAAGCAGCATGTCTTTCCATCCATTATCGCTTGAAAAAAGGGAAGACCGTCCCAGGATGAGCAAGAATTTTCTAAATTCTGGGGCAAAGATGATGATAGCAGCGATGACGCCCACGCCCATAAATTGACCTAGAATGATGGAGAGAAGTTCCATTCGTACTGCTCGCACCAATAAATAAATTAGGTAGAGGGAAAGAAAACCTAGGAAGATTTTGATGGCTACAGAACCTTTCAAAAGCTTGTACACTTGATACAATAGGGCCGCCACCAACGCAATATCTATCATATTGACGATGGAGATGTCTAAAAATCCTATTTTGAAAAGTAAACTCAAGGGTAAAGTTGTTCGAATAATTGAATGGTTTCTTTTGCTTCTTTTACATCATGCACACGTAAGATATTAGCTCCTTGCGTCAATGCAAACATATTTAGGGCCGTGGTGCCATTTAAGGCCTCTTCTGCGCTGGTATCCAGTGTTTTATAAATCATTGATTTTCTAGAAACTCCCGCCAATACAGGAAGACCTAACTGCTGAAAGCTTTTTAGGTTACGTAGGACCTCGAAATTTTGTTCCCGCGTCTTTGCAAAGCCAAAGCCTGGATCAATGATTACATCTTTAATGCCAAGTTTTCTGAACTGTTCAATTTTTGCTGAGAAATAGCCCAAAATTTCAGGCAAGAGTGCCTTGTAGTCCGTTTGGGTCTGCATGGTTTGCGGTGCACCTTTGAGGTGCATGGCGATGTAAGGCACACCCAATTTTGCGACAAGCGGAAGCATGTTTGGGTCGAGATTCCCGGCAGAAATGTCGTTGATAAGGTCTGCTCCTTCGGCTACTGCAGCATCCGCTACTTCTGCACGGAAGGTGTCAATCGACAGTAGTGTATCTGGGAAATGCTTTTTAATGGCCTTTAGGGCAGGAAGTACACGGTTAATTTCTTCTTCTATAGAAATATGCTCGGCGCCTGGACGGGTGCTGTATCCTCCTAGGTCTAAAAAATCTGACCCCTCTTGAATCTTTTTTTCAGCCTCTAGAAGCCATGAATGTTCATTTGCTGGCACTCTGCTTCCTTCAAAAAAAGAATCGGGTGTGAGGTTGAGGATTCCCATTACTTTGGGTTTGTCCAAAGAGTATAGGCATCCCTTGATTTGAAATGTATATTTTTGGGGAAATAATTTATCTTCGGTCGAAGAACGCATATTTGATCCGGCAAACATTAAAAACAGGTAGTGTGGAGACGCAGACTAGCAACGAATATAAGGAAGTAATCGCCCGATGTAAAGAATTGTTTCGCAAGAAAACACTCGATTATGGGACTGCGTGGCGAATTTTAAGGCTTCCATCTCTGACGGATCAGATTTTTATCAAAGCCCAGCGGGTAAGATCCATTCAAGAAAAAGGGAGCCAAAAAATAAACGACCCCATTGTGGACGAATTTGTGGGCATTGTCAATTACTGTTTGATTGCCCTGATTCAAATTTCTCTTGCCGATGACGAGCGCATGGAAATTCCTTTTGCGGAGCTGGAGCCTCTATATGACCATTGGACTGGAGCTACTAAGGGGCTCCTAGAGAATAAGAATCACGACTATGGTGAAGCATGGCGAGACATGCGCGTGAGCTCGATGACAGATATTGTACTCATGAAACTCTTCAGAGTAAAACAAATCGAAGATAACCAAGGGCAAACCTTGGTGTCTGAGGGTATTGAAGCCAACTACCAAGACATGATCAACTATTCGGTTTTCTGTCTTATAAAATTAGGATACCATGAATAAGCAACTCTTTTTCTGGGTTCTCCGCCTGCTGGTTGGGGGACTATTTATTTTCTCTGGACTCATTAAAGTCAATGATCCGGTAGGTACAGCAATAAAATTGGAGGAGTATTTTGATGTCTTCTCCAACGATATCGCCACTTTCTTTTACTACCTCAAGCCCTATGCTTTGCCGTTATCGGTATTTCTGGTAGTGTCGGAAGTGGTATTGGGAATCATGCTGCTCCTTGGCGTGAGGCTCAAGCAGACGGTTTGGGCTCTGGCCACTATGATCCTCTTTTTTACTTTTCTCACGTTCTATTCAGCCTACTTCAACAAGGTGACGGATTGCGGCTGTTTTGGTGATGCGATCAAACTCACACCTTGGGAATCTTTTACCAAGGACGTTATTTTGCTCGTTCTCATTTCCTTTCTTTTTTATTTTAGAAATGACCTGGCAAAAACCACTCCTAAATGGGCCAATTATGCGGCTATAGGCAGCTTGATGCTTTCTTTGGGCCTAGCGATATATGCAATTCAAAACCTCCCCTTTATTGACTTTCGTGCCTTTAAAATAGGGGTGAGCATTCCTATCAACATGCAGCAGTCGGGACCATTTAAGTTTACTTATGTTATGAAAAAGGAGGAGAAGTTAATTTACCTTACCCACGAAGATATGACCAAATTACAATCCCTGCAGGATGAAGGATATAAATTAGATACTTCTTTTATAAGTAACCCGGAAGTAAATCCTAAAATTTCAGATTTTAGAGTTTGGACCGGAGATAATGAGGATCAAACAGAATATTTATTTCAAGGCAATAAGGTTATTCTATTGAGTAGTGATCTGAAAAAAATGAGTGATTCCAATTTGGATAAACTGACCGAGTTATTCAAGTCTTTAGAAAAAGCGCCTGTTGACCTGATTTTTATGGCTGCAGCGGACCAAAAAGAGATTGATGCGGTGATCAGCAAAATGGGTTGGAAAATCCAAGGGCTGCAAGCAGATGCCACGGTGGTCAAAACTATCATGCGGGCCAATCCAGGGATTATGATCTTGAAAGACGGTGTAGTACTAAACAAGTACCACCACAACAATACGCCAGGAGCCCTAGAGGTTCTCGACCTGTTTTGATGAGTAAGCTGCTCAAGGTGGTATTAGTGGGGCTTCCAGGTTCTGGCAAAAGCACCTTTGGGAGGCAGCTTGCTAAGGAGTTGGACTTCCCTTTTTTTGATCTAGACCACTTAATCGTGGAGCGATTTCAACTGACTATCCCTGAGATTTTTTCACAACACGGAGAGGGTAAGTTTAGGGAATGGGAATCCCTTGTGCTTGAAGGTGTCTTACAGCAAGACGCTTCATTTATTTTGGCCTCTGGAGGAGGCACTCCTTGCTTCAATGACAACATGGATCTAATTAATACCAAAGCGATATCGGTCTATGTGGACGTTCCTTTGGGTACAATCTCAAGGCGGTTGCAGACTACAAAAACGCAGCAGCGCCCTTTGTTTCAAGGACTAGATCAAGGGGAGATTGCGCTCAAACTAAAATCCCTTTTGGTATCTCGCGAATACTTCTACGACCAAGCAAAAATAAAGCTCAGCGGAGAAGACTTTTCCGCTGAGCTTTTGATGCACGAGTTGATTGCGAACCTTAGAAATTAAATCCAAGGGTAAGTACCCCTGAGGTGATGGAGTTCTTTACCTCCGTCAAGGGGCCATAGTTGAACCCGTTGTTGTCCAGTACTTGGTAGCTTCGGTAAAGCGTATTGAAATTTTGATTGACAAGGGCTAGGTCTACGTGGAATGATTTGAATTGCATGCCTAGGCCTCCGGAGAGTTGCTGTGTGCTTTGGTCTATTCCGGAACTGTTTAAAAAAGGATCCCCCTGGTAGGAATATCCCGCTCTCACACGCCATTTTTCTAATTTGCCCTCAGCTCCAAAACGGTAGTTGAATGTACTAGTATATAGATCTTGA
>JBIIFN010000093.1:0-9168 GCA_044237325.1 Algoriphagus sp. | reverse complement strand
AGACGGTGGCGCCTGCTCCTACTTTCAAGGGTGTTTGAAGTCCATAGTTGCTAATAATTATGTCTGAAACCGCAGTTTCTGTTCCCAAGGTGATGTCTTCCTCCTCGAAGTAGTAATTATCATAGGTAGCAGATATGCTTGCTTCGTATTCTTCATTAAGGGCAAACCAAGTTGGGGTTTGCAAGACTAGGCCGAGATTGATGTAATCAATGGGTTTGTAAATTAATCCAAGATTCAAATTCACACCAGTACCGTTGATAAACAGGTTTTCATTCAAGGAGGAGTTGATAAGCGGTTGATTTCCAAACTCTTCGTTATACGTTTTTACGGATGAAAACTCCAAGGACCTTATTCCTAGGCTAGCTCCAACAAAGAGCTTGTGGTAAAAATTGGCACCATAGCCAAAGTTGATTTGGCTTGCGTTTCCTTCTTGGCGAACATTTTCATCTTGGAAAGGGAAGCCAAGTACAAAAGAATCGTAGGCTCTTGGATTGGTGATGGGTTTGCCATCTCCATCTACGGTGATGGGATTGATCTGGTAGGTTTGGTAAGCGAGGCCAGTGAGACCTCTATTTTCAACTTGGTTTTCCGCAAGACCAAAAGCATCGTCCAAATAGAAGTCAATGATGGAGCTTTCACCCAAAATGTCGGAATAGTAACCAAACTCTGTGGAGAAATTGGCGATTCGCTGTACACTAAAACCCCATGCGCCTCCTTTGAAAGGCCCGCTTTCCTGTAGGCTTTTTGGGTTGGCTCCCACAAAGCTTAGGTTGGGAAGTGAAAAATCAGAGGTGTTATAGGATTTGTTTTGCCCTCTATGGGAGGCATCTACGGACCAAAGATCGTAGCCAAGGCTTATGCTAGCTTCTGATGTGCGGAAAAAGCCAAGTCCAGCTGGATTGCCCGCCAGGTTGGAGACATCGCCCCCTAAGGACCATTGTGTACCTCCAGTGCCCACGATGCGGGCAGAACCCGCAGGCGTAACTTTACTGAATCGATAGGCATCTTCAAAATAGCCACTTTGGGCAAATCCTATGCTTGAGGAGCAAAGTGAAAGGCAAAGAATTGATGCAAGTAACCTCATGTGTAAAAGGGTTAAGTTATGTTACTAACGAAGCAAGGTTGTTTTTCGGATAGATTTCCTGTAAAAAAAAGGGGGAAATTAATTCCCCCTTCCTCTTGATCCTCCAGTGGATGAACCTCCAGAGCTCGAAGCCCCTGAGGAGCTGCTAGAACTTCTGCTTGGTGCGCTGTAGCTGCCGCCTGAACTTACTCTGCTTGGGGCATTGTAGTTGGAGTTGTTGGAGCTTGATCTGCTTGGAGCGTATCCGGAATTGTTTGAGGAAGACTCATTTCTGCCAGAAGAATAGGTAGATCTACTTCCATTGGTTGTTCCAGTAGATCTATTGTAGGATGGACTACTGTTGGTAGATCTGCTAGGTGTGGTCGAATAGGAGCTTCTGCTAGGGGTAGCACCATAACTTCTACCATCGTTAGCTGTAGATGGTCTTGCCGATGAAGATGTGTTTCGGGTATTACTCACGCTTCCTCTTCCGGAGGCGGCAGAATTAACATTTCTAGTGGTTGATTCTACGCGGCTTCTACCGGTGGAATAATAATCGTTTTGTGAGTTACTGAAATCTCTGCTTGCGGCACGTGAAGATTCGTTGGCTCCCATCCGTCTTGGAGAGGCTCCGCTAGAGTTGGCTACATTTTCTCTGGCTTGCGCTCTGGCTGTGCTAGGTACTGCATTTTGCATCAGTCCACCAGCGCCATTGGTTAAGGACGAGCCACGGCTAGGTCTTGCTCCATATACGACGCGACGATCACCATATTCACTTCCAGGAAGGATGATGATTGGTCCTGTTGCCAAGATAGGTCTACCCCATCCCCAAGGTGAGCCAAATTGATTGCCACCCCAGAAAGGATCATAGAAGCCACCTCCGAAGTTGTTGAACATTGGATTACCGAAGCCGAAGTTGAAACCAAGGTTGAATCCAGGTCTAAAACCCCATCCAGGGTTGAAGAAGGGGTCATACATACCCATTCCGAAAGGACTGAAGCCCATCATGCCCATGCCGAATGGACTGAAACCCATACCCATACCAAAAGGACTGAAACCCATACCCATTCCAAAAGGGCTGAATCCCATACCCATTCCAAAAGGGCTAAAGCCCATGTTGAAAGCAGGATTTCTCCAGGCAGTATTGCCATTGTATACGGAGAAATTGTTGTAGATATCTATGTTAGGAGTTGTTCCAGTAGCTACCTGTTGGTTATCATCGAAATACACAACCTCTTGGTCTACCCCGCTATTAACTTGTCCGTAGCGGGAAAGGTATTCTGGATTGACATTTTTCGAACTGAAATTATCCTGCGGAACGGCATCAGCACCTGCCAATTGTTGAAAGGTGGCGGGCTGGTTGTTAGCAACTGCATTTTGACTAGCTTTTTTCACGTCCGCAGACATGAAATACATGTTGTCATCAGTGGTGGCTACCGCAAGCTTGTTGGAGTTGCAGGAAGACATCACAACAGCACAAAGCAGTAGAGAGGCGGGGATAATGGTTATTTTCTTCATGGGTGAAGTAGATTGTTGCTCGGTTATACGAGATCACCGAATAGAGGTTGTACTTTTTGGGTTATATTTGTACTTCCGAGTTATCCAAAATAAACACATTTCTATCTATACAACAAGTAAATGAGTAAAGGACTTCCAAAACGCAGTGAAGATTATTCGCTCTGGTACAACGAACTGGTAAAAAGAGCCGATTTGGCAGAGAATTCAGCGGTGCGTGGCTGTATGGTGATCAAGCCTTATGGCTATTCTATTTGGGAAAAAATGCAAGCTGAGCTAGATCGAATGTTTAAGGAGACTGGACATAGCAATGCCTATTTTCCGCTTTTTATCCCTAAGTCTTTTTTGAGTAAGGAAGCCAGTCACGTGGAGGGATTCGCCAAGGAATGTGCCGTAGTCACGCACTATAGGCTCAAAAATGCAGAAGATGGTTCGGGTGTGATCGTGGATCCTGATGCCAAGCTTGAAGAAGAATTGATTGTGAGGCCTACCTCTGAAACAGTCATCTGGAGCACCTACAAAAATTGGATACAGTCGTATCGTGACCTCCCACTTTTGGTCAATCAGTGGGCCAACGTGGTGCGTTGGGAAATGCGAACGCGCTTGTTTCTTCGAACCACCGAATTTTTATGGCAAGAAGGCCATACTGCTCATGCGACTTCAGAGGAAGCCATGGCGGAAACGATGCAGATGAATGATATTTATGCCCAGTTTGCAGAGGAGTTTATGGCGATGCCTGTGGTAAAAGGGAGAAAAACGGCGAACGAACGTTTTGCCGGTGCTGATGACACCCTATGTATCGAAGCGTTGATGCAAGACGGGAAAGCGCTACAAGCAGGAACCTCCCACTTTTTAGGACAAAATTTCGCCAAGGCTTTTGAGGTCAAATTTGCAACCAAAGAAGGTGGTTTGGAATACGTTTGGGGCACTTCTTGGGGCGTAAGTACGCGACTCATGGGCGCTTTGATTATGGCGCATTCGGATGATAATGGCCTGGTTTTACCTCCCAAACTTGCACCTTTCCAGGTGGTTATAGTTCCTATTTACCGAGGAGAAGAAGAGTTGGCGGCCATCTCACTTAAAGCCAAGGAGCTTGTGACTGAGCTACGAAAGGCAGGTATTAGCGTCAAATACGACGACAGAGATACCCAAAAGCCAGGATGGAAGTTTGCGGAATACGAGCTCAAAGGTGTACCAGTACGAATTGCCTTAGGTCCAAGGGATTTGGAAAATAAAACGTTGGAGATTGCCAGAAGAGACACACTTACTAAGGAATCGTTTTCTTGGGAAGAAATGCCCATTGCTCAAAAAATCGGAGGACTCCTGGACGAAATCCAAGCCAATATCTACCAAAAGGCGTTTGACTTTAGAGCAGAAAACACCACTGAGGTCAACAGTTGGGAGGAATTTACTCAAGTGTTGGAGCAAAAGGGTGGATTTCTTTCTGCCCATTGGGATGGCAGCTCCGAGACTGAGGATAAAATTAAAGACCTGACGAAGGCAACCATTCGTTGCATTCCTTTGGATCAAAAGCAAGAAGCTGGTGTCTGTGTGTATAGCGGCAAGCCGTCATTGGGCAGGGTGTTATTTGCAAAAGCTTACTAGTCTTGGGTTGACAAATTACAAGCCTGGAATATGCCGGGTTTTTAATTTTTTGTAGAGTATTCGGCTTATTCTAGTAGTTTAGGGGTAATTCAACGAGTTGATCATGGAAATTTTAGTTTTAAGTAGCCTGTTGCTCATCGGATTAGTTCTGCTATTGGTGGAAATTCTTTTCATACCTGGAACGACCGTGGTGGGTATTTTTGGGTTTTTGGTGAGTCTTGCGGGGCTCGCTTTTGCCTTTACGAATTTCGATTATTCACTTGCACTTTGGATTACAGGTGGTGCTATTGCGCTTAATTTTGGAGCGGTCTGGTATGGCTTTAGTTCAGGTGTATGGGAAAAACTTTCACTCAAATCCACGCAAAAAGGCGGCGCTTTTGACGGTAGGCTGGATGGGGTAGCTGTTGGAATGGAGGGTGTGGCCGTATCGGACATCAAACCCTTTGGTAAGGCAGCTATTCAGGACGAGTGGTACGAGGTAAAGTCTGAAACGGGCTTTATTGAAGTAGGAAAAACCGTTGTCATCAGTAAAATTGAACACAACAAAATCACTGTAAAATAAATAGGTATGTTAGAAGATAGTTCCTTATTCGTGTTGATTGCCGCTTTTGCGGGGATCGTCCTCTTGTTCATTTTCTTATATTTTGTGCCTGTCAATCTTTGGATTACGGCACAGTTTTCCAACGTCCGTGTGGGTATTGGAGAGCTAATCGGGATGAGAATCCGTAAGGTACCACCAAGTTTGATTGTGAATTCAATGATCACCGCCACCAAAGCGGGCTTGCAATTGACCACCAATGACTTGGAAACTCACTTTTTAGCTGGGGGCAATGTTGCGACAGTGATTCGTGCCTTGATCTCTGCGGACAAGGCCAACATTACCTTGAGTTTCAAGCAGGCTACGGCCATCGATTTGGCAGGAAGAGACGTTTTTGAAGCAGTTCAAATCTCAGTGAATCCCAAAGTGATCAATACACCTAATGTGGCAGCTGTGGCTGCAGACGGTATTCAACTCATTGCTAAAGCGAGGGTAACAGTTCGCGCGAATATTGCACAACTGGTGGGTGGCGCAGGTGAAGAGACCATTTTGGCAAGGGTAGGCGAAGGCATTGTCACCTCTATTGGTTCTTCCTTAAATCATAAGTCTGTGCTGGAGAATCCGGACAAAATCTCCAAGCTCGTTCTTTCCAGAGGCTTGGATGCGGGTACCGCTTTTGAAATTCTTTCCATTGACATTGCTGACATCGATGTGGGTGTCAACATCGGTGCTAAACTTCAAATCGATCAAGCTTCAGCGGATTTGAAAGTTGCTGAGGCAAAAGCAGAAGAGCGTCGGGCCATGGCAGTAGCTTTGGAACAAGAGATGCGTGCAAAAAATGTAGAAATGCGCGCCAAGGTAATTGAGGCGGAAGCTGAGATTCCGAAAGCGATAGCCGAAGCGTTCCGCTCAGGACAACTTGGGGTGATGGATTATTACAAAATGGAGAATGTCAAATCCGACACGGCCATGCGTGATTCGATTGCCAGCTCAGGCAAGGATGCCAAAGATTCAGGAAAAGTTTAACGAAAGGGAGCTTAAGCTCCCTTTTTCTTTTTACCGGTAGCTGCTTGGCTACTTTCTGGAAGTGCAGAAGGATTGTCTACGCCTTTGACCATTATTTTTTGTTCTACCCAGTCTACTTGAATTTGAGAATACTGCAGCGGTAAAAATGTGTCGCCATTTCCTTTCAATACGCCAGATAGACCTTCTTTAGCGACGATAAAAAAATCCTTATTTTCTACTTGAATGTGGTCAAATGCTATTGGGAGCAAAGGCAAGCAGGCTGCGCTGAGGAGACCGCTTTTCGCACCATTCTCCACTAGAAAATAGCCTTCCTTTAGTCGTGAGATTTTATCAAATCCTTCAGCTAATGCCAGTTCGCCTGTTGGCCGTAGCAGGTACTGCTTCCCTGCCAAGGTAGCGATGGCATAACCTCCGGAAAAGGCTTTGATTTCCTCCCAGCGGGCTTCTCCCAGTATTTTTCCTTCGCTACTGAGCACACCCCAGGTGGGTCCATTTCGGTAGGTGCTCACTTTTTCAGCGAAGCTGCCCACTTCTAAAAAGCTTGGTGGGATGATCCATTGTCCTGTAGCGTTGAGGTAGCCGAATTTTCCATTTTTCCGTGCGGGGAAAAAGCCTTCCTTTCCTTCACCAATCCATTCGGCATCCGAGTTGGGCGCGACGAGCCAGCCCTTTTTTCCTAGTAGGCCCAACTTATTTTCTCGAAAGCGCACATTGAAGGCATCTTTACCAATCAGTTTTACTGTTTCCATCCCCATAGCATCAAGAAGGATACCTTCTTCTTCAATCACGCGTCGCAACTTTCCATGAATGTATTCCAGCATGAGGTCGCCCTCTTTGGTGATTTTGTGGTAGGAGTTGTAGCGCACTTGAGCCGTTGGTTCAAAGCCACGGATGAGTAGGTATTGATTTTCGTCAAATCCATAAAAATTATCACCCCGTGTGTATTCGAGCTGATCAATGACCGGGTCTAATACATAGTTGCCTGCCTGATCAATGAGACCAAAACCACTGGCTTCTTTAGCGAGTAGAAAGTTGCCTGCATTCTCTTCTAGGAGTTGGTATGGTTTGTCGGGGGTAGCCGAGAGGGGTAAGTAATAGCTGCCTTCGTTTTTGACAATCACCATGCCGTGGTGTGTGAGCTTGGCTTCCTCGGCTTTGCCAATCCAGCGACTTTTGCCTGTAGCCTTTTCGAATACCCAGTACTCTGTTCCTTTTCTTGCGAGCAAGCGATTGGTATAGGTGCTGATTTCTTCATACTCCAGTGGTAAAGCGAGCTGTCCATATTCGTGGAAGGCACCAATTCCTTTGGGGCCTTTCACTAGAATCCAAGGCTTTAGGTATTGAAAAATTTCTTGCCCTTGTAAGTTGACAATGGGGTTCAATTCAGGGGAAAGGAGAAAAAGGCCGTCTGCATTTTTTCCTACAGCTACGGCTTCTCCCAGGAGATTGATGTCTTTGTAAACGGCTCTTGACTTGAGGTTCCCGCTAAGGTCGTAGATTTCCCAGGTTTGTGCGAGACTTGGACTAGTTAGAAGTAGAAAACTTGCGAGCAAAAGGGATAACGAATTTCTCATGGCTGCTAGGAGGTTTTTTCGCCCTAGGCGGCGCGTAAAACGTTGGCTCACCTAGATCGGTAGTTTGGGTAAGCTTACTTTTCGATCTTGGTCTTTTCGAGATCGAAGAGGTCGTTGATGAGTTCAATCATTTCGGTAGCTTGATCGCGTTGGCAGGCTGCACGAAGTTGGACCACGGGCACTTTGAGAATTTTCTGCATCATGCTCTTCGTGATTTTATCTATGAGTTGAAACTCCTTTTCATCTACCTGCTTGAAGTACCTGCCGAGTTCTTCCTGTCGGATTTGCTCCAAGGACTGCTTCAGTTTGTGTATGGTTGGAGAGACCAGCATTTCTTTTTTCCAGCCCTGAAACTCCTCGATGCTCTCTTCCAGGATGGTTTCTACTGCGGGTATGGAATCCAATCTGTTTTTAAGCGCAGCCGTAGCCTTGCTTCGGATGTTGTCCACGTTATAGAGTACGACGCCGGGCACTTCTTCGATAGATGTTTCAATGCTTCTAGGTACAGAAAGGTCTACAAACAGCTTATAACCTGGAATATGGAGTTCCTGCACCAGTGCTTTGGTGATGAAGGGCTCGTTCATGCGCACCGAAGAAACGATGACATCAGCTTCCTTCATTGCTTCTAGACATTGATCGAAGGGAATGATTTCAAAACCGAGTGGAAGGCCAATTTCTTCCGCTTTGGCTAGGGTTCTATTGGTAATTTGAATGCGGGCATTAGGGAGGTGAACCATGTTTCTAGCTACATCCTCACCGATTTCGCCAACGCCAATAAGCAAAATTCTAGGCTGAAAAATATTTTGGGTAAGTCCTTCGATTAGTTCAATGGTGGCGTAAGAAAGGGAGGCAGCTCCATCGCGAAAAGCCGTCTCTTGGACCACGCGTTTGTTTGTAAAAAAGATGGTGTGCAGCAGCCGGTGTAGGAAAGGCCCTGCTAGGTCCAGGTCTGAAGCCGTTTGGTAGGCTCGTTTTACCTGATTTGAGATTTGAATGTCCCCAACCACTTGCGCTTCCAATCCCAAGGCCACGCGAAATAGGTGTGCTACGGCTTCTTTTTCCTCTTGGATAACTTGAAAATAGTCAAGGTAATCGATGGCGTTGGCGAGACTGCGCTCCAAGCCTATCAATTTGACTAACTCTTTGGTTAGGTCCTGCTCATGGACATAGTAGATCTCTGTTCTGTTGCAGGTGGAGAGTACGAGCGCGTCCGAAATAGAGAAGAATTCCTTCAGTTTGACTAAAAGTCGCTGTATCGCCTGCTCGTCTAGAGAAATCAATTCTCTGATTTGAACGGGGGCACTTTTGTGCGATAAACTGATAACTCTGAATTGGGTGTGCATCGAAACGATTTCTCTTGCAAATTTAACAGATGAAGACCCCCCAAAAGTTTCTTTGGCAGCGGGCTTATTTAATTTGTAATCAGTCTAAATAACATAAATTCAAACGGCACACAAAGGTGGGTTGATTTGGTTGGCATTCCCAATTGGTTTACCTTATGGTTTATTGATTTTTTCTATCTAATTTTTTTATGTGGAATGCGGTGTTTTTTTGGTGCAAAACCCATCTCGGGTTCTCACGAAAAGAGGCGAGGGGCTTTTTGCTTTTGATTCCTTTTCTCCTGGTGTTGGGTATGAGTCCTAGAGTGCTTCGGTATGTTAAAAACCAAGAGGCAGAAGTTGTCTATCGGCATTATCTCCGCTCTTTGGACAGTTTGGAACGTTTGGGGGTAGTTTTGGTATCATCCCCTTTGCCGACCTTTAATCCAAGGGACACGGTGCGCCGTTCCTATTCGGCCAAGGTGACTGAGCGAATCCAGCGGCTGCCTTTTTCGGAGGCGGATTCGG